>CAJYIL010000029.1 GCA_913774795.1 Pseudobdellovibrionaceae bacterium | reverse complement strand
AATCGCCCGGTCGTAAGCGGAAATTTTGCGCGACAGCCGGGCGATTCTCGACACCGGCGTCAGACAATCTTTGGAGATAGTCTTTCAACGATGTTTTTACGGAATCATTCAACAGCACAGAAAAGCCAAACCACACTGGGTCGGCGCCCTCTACGGCGACAGGAAATTCAAACTGACCGGACCACTTCGGATGAGACTTAAGAGCTTTGACAAGTCGATCATGGTTAGCGACTCGGTTTCGATTCATCGCGGGAAGTTTTGCAAGTTGCTTACTGCCAAGCGCGGCCTGAATTTCCATCGGCCGAAGGTTAAATCCGACGTTTACGAACAAGAACCGCGGGTCGATGTTAGAAAAGTCTCGCTCGAGTTCTTCGCGATTCGAAAGTTCGCGCGTCCACCCGTGGGCGCGAAGGCACTTAAGTAAATCGTAGTCCTCAAGTGTTTTACACACGACCATCCCGCCTTCACCGGTCGTCATGTGATGAGAGAAGTAAAAAGAATAGGTACCGAAATCGCCAAACGTACCCAGCGACTCCCCTTTCCAGGTTGAGCCGAGCGATTCGCATGTGTCTTCGATCAAGAGCCAGCCGTTGTCGCGAACGATCTCCAGAATCTCACCGATCGGCGCACAGTTACCGAGAATATGTACAGCCATAAAAGCTCGGGTCTGCGGCCCCACGGAAGCCTTCAACGACGCGATGTCTACATTGAGGGTTTTTGGATCAACGTCTACGAAAACAGGCTTCAATCCCATCTGCACCAGCGGCCATACGCTCGTCGACCAACACACTGCAGGCACTAGAACTTCGTCACCGGGCTGAAGATGACCTGCACGCAGTTGGTTTGTAATAACTGCTGTCGCCAACAAGTTCGCCGAAGATCCAGAATTGACCATCACTGCGTAGGGAGCTCCGACCGCTTTCGCAAAAGCCTGCTCGAACTCTCGGACGCCGCTCGACATTGTCAGCTGCCCCGACAGAAGGACTTCCACCATCGCTGTGATTTCATCCGATTCGAACGACTGCTCGACGAGCGGAAAGCCCTTCGATTGCGGACGCTGCGCCTGTCGCTGATTCCATTCTTCACTAATTGCGCGCTTCCAGTTTTCCAACTTCGCCCCTTTGCAGTCGGTTCTTTAGGCTCCGGATCTTGATGAGTCCGGTCAGTGCATTCTTAATTTCGCCGCTATCGACCGAGCTTTCGCCGCGAACTCGATTAACGAACTTGGTCGGGATTTCACCCACACGAAGACCTCTGTAGTAAACGTTCACCAGAATTTCGCTTAGCGCGATAAACCCGGTGCCCAGGCGGCCGCACTCGTTTACGATCACGTCGATGGACTTTGCCGAATAGACGCGGTAGCCGTTCGTGTAGTCTGAGATCGGCACATTCAGCAGAAATCTTGCTAGCTGATTCGACGCCAGCGAGAAAGCTCGCCTTGTCAGCGGCCAATTTAGGATCTGGCTCTCTGGTAAGTAGCGGCTCGCGATCAAGAGATCGAGCTTTCGTGATTTTGCGTCTTCGATCAGCTGCGGAAGTTGTCCTGGCGGGTGGGAAAAGTCTGCGTCCATTTCGACTGCCCAATCCACGTTGCGGCTCCGGAGATATCGTAAACCCTCAATGACTGCACTCCCTCGCCCGCCCTTCACCGTGCGGTGGATAACATGCAGTGAAGGTCCGCGAATGGTCCGAAGAGCTTCAACAGTCTTATCGTCAGGTGAATCATCCACGACGACGATTAGTGCATCCGTCACGCTCTTTCGAACCGAGGAGACGAGGTCGACGATCGACTCATGCTCTTTGAATGCCGGTACGACAACACCGATCATGGTCGCGCCGACTTCGACAAGTACTCAAGATCAGCGTCGACCATAAGACGAATCAAATCTTTAAATTTGGTTTTTGGCTCCCAGCCGAGGATTTTCTTTGCCTTGGAGTAATCGCCGATTAACAGGTCGACTTCAGCGGGACGCAAAAATTTTGCGTCTGTTCGGACATACTGTTTCCAGTCTAATCCGACACGGTGGAAC
>CAJYIL010000028.1 GCA_913774795.1 Pseudobdellovibrionaceae bacterium | reverse complement strand
GACACGCGGTCGGCGTTTGTGTCGTCGATGATCAGGAACTTGTTCTCCGGCTCAAGATACGCGTACACGTCGGCACGGGCGATGTCGAACCACCAAGCGTGAACGCCGAGGGTGCCTTCTTCGATTCGCTTTTGCACGATCGGGTACGACTTAATGTTCTCGATTTGAAGAAGCACGTTGAGCTGAGAAAGTTGGTTGTGCTCTTTCAGCTTCGCGTCGGGTGCCTTGCCCTCTTTCAACAAGGTTAAAGCAAGCTCGCCGTGGCGGAGCCACGCGCGCAGGTTCGGAAGTTTTACCGATTTGCGGCCGCCCAAGATCGCGCCCATCGCGCCGCACTCCGAGTGACCGCACACGATGATGTTTTTCACCGACAAGTTTTGGATCGAAAACTCGATCGCGGCCGCTTCAGATTCGTCCGAAGTCGAATGGCCCGCAGGATCGCAAGGTGGTATCAGATTGCCGACGTTTCGCACGACAAACAAATCGCCCGGATCGGTCGATGCAAACGTATTGGGAACAACCCGCGAATCGGAGCACGCGATAAAAAGTGAATCGGGGAACTGGCCAGTGGCGAGTTTACCGAACATCTCTCGGTAGCTCTCTTGGGTATTGCGACGGAAGTCGACGATGCCGGCGATCAGCTTCTGCATGCCCCGAAGGCTAGGAGAAACTGACCGACTTGTCTACGACGATGCTCTGCGTGACGCCGGAAAGACGGCCACTTGGCGCCTATGCCGCCTACACCAAATCGAAAGCAAAACGAGCCGGGGCTTTCAAAGAGTTGATCAAAATGCACTGTTTCGAAGTTTGCTGAAGCAGTCGCTCAGCCTTCGCCGAGTCGGCAGCACCCCGAAGTGAAAACTTGAAATCAACCGCGATCACTCGCACGGTGCCCTTATCGCCCGAATCGCGGTCGATGGACATATGGCATTCGCCGTCCAGAGATTCAAACTCAAGTCGGCTTCTCTCTGCGACAACTTTGAACGTCGCGGTAAAGCAGCTGACGAGCGCCATCGCGAACAAGTCTTCAGGAGAGTAGGCGGAGTTCGGTCCATCGAACTCGCGTGGAATCGAGAGGTCGAGCGGGCCGAACGAGCCCGCTCGCGCTGACCATTCGTTTTGAATACCGCTGGGCGACTGACTCTTGCTGAAAATCTCAAGTGGGTAAGTGACCATGAACTGCCTCCGTTGAAGATCTAATCTAATTCATCAGCAGAGATGGAGTCTTGTCCACGATATCGGGATGTCTTGAGTTTTCGATCAAACACGCGACGTTTACGCACGCGCGTTCAATTTTCTCAGGAAAGTAGGAATTCGAAATCACGCTGCGTAAGCGTGTTACCCGACGGCCCCAGCGCTTCGCCTTCGGATTCGTTCACCGAGAAGAGGGCGTCGAAGCGTTTCGCCTTCACGTCTTTTAGGACCTCGATTTTCTCTTCAACCGATTCTTTGATCAAGTACCGGAAAACTTGAACCATCGAGCGCTGGCCGATTCGGTGCGCGCGGTCGGTCGCTTGGTTTTCAACGGCCGGGTTCCACCAAGGTTCGATGTGAAAGACATACGACGCTTTGACCAAGTTCAAACCAACGCCGCCGGTTTTCAAAGTCATGAGCATGACCGAGCCACGAGTTTCTTCCTGGAAGCTCCGGAGCTTCTTCTCCCGCGTGAGGCGCGAGTCGGCCCCGCTGATATCGAAGTGCGGAATATTGGCGGCGGTCAATGCCGCCTTGATTCTTTCGAAGGTCGCCAAGAACTGCGTGAACACCAAGGCGCTTTCACCTTCTTCGGTGATCTGCGAAACTGCTTCGATCAAAGTCGAGATCTTCGGTGGCTCGCCGTCGTACTTCACGCCCGGGATCGCCGATGGATCGGAGCACGCCTGGCGCAAACGCAAGAGTGCCGTCAACATCTGAAGCTGCATCTTCGATTCGCCGACCGAGGCGATTTGCGACTTAATCTGCTCGTTATACGACGTCGCGATATCGCGGTAGATCTTCTTCTGCGCTTCTTCGAACGGAAGTTTGATCGTCGTTTCGATCTTCGGCGGAAGCTGCGACATGACCTGCTGCTTCGTTCGGCGCATGAGAAGCGGCTTCGATTTAAGCTTCAGGAATTCAATATCTTCCCGGAGAACGCGAACGGGATTCACGAACTTCTCCCGGAAATCGGGGAGTTCGCCGAGTGAACCCGGAACAATCAAATCAAACAATGAATAGAACTCGCCGTAGTGATTCTCGAGCGGAGTTCCGGTCAGGCAGAGTTTGAACTGCGAGCGCAGCTGGCGCGCGGCCGTCGTTCGCTTGGTCGTAATGTTTTTTAAATTCTGCGCTTCATCGAAGATCACCGAATCCCACTGCACTTGCTGAAAGAGCTGCGAGTTCTCTTGAAGCAAGCCGTAAGTACAGACGACGAGCGAGTGTTCGTGCTTCTGGATGAAGTCGAGCATCGCCTCGGGCGCTTTCGACGAGAAAATCTGAACCGGAAGATCGGGAACAAACTTCTCGGCTTCGCTTGCCCAATTGTACGTGAGCGACGTCGGAACCATCACGAGTGTGCGGCCCATGCGGCCCTCTGCGCGCAACGTTTCTAAGAACGCGAGCGACGTGACCGTTTTTCCGAGGCCCATGTCGTCGGCGAGAATCCCTCCGAGACCAAGGCTTCGGAGATCGCGCAACCATTGGACAGCCGCATGTTGATACGGCTGGAGCGTTGTCTTGAAACTCTCAGGAATTTTCGCAAGTTCGCGCTCGCGGCTCAAGCTATCGTAGAAGTGCGTGATCTCGTCCCAGAGGGGGCCGCCGCGCACTTTGACGCCGCTCGCCCGTAACGCCAAGAGCTCAAGCGTTTGCGAGCGCGGAAGTTGATAGTACGTATCTTCGGTCTTACGGCGTTTCGAGCGGAGAAGATTCGCGCCCTTCGATTGAATGCTCGCCCAAAACGCGGTGAGGCGTTTGAGCGAAGGCATATCGGCCGGTTTTACGCGGTAGAGCTTACCCTCGAACTCGATCATGCCTTCTTTAGACAGTCGGCTCGCTTGATCGGCCGAAATCTCGGTGCCTTTGAAGAAAAATTTTGGCGAGAGTTCGAACCAGTTAATCTTTTGATGGCCGAGCGGAACCGGCGCATTCGCGTCGTCTTGCTCGGTGTTTTCAAGCAGCGTGAACTCTGGACGGAAGTCGGTCGCATCGAACTCTTCGATTTGTTTGCCGTCGATCGACATCTCGAATCCGCGGCGCATGAGCGCCAGCATGTTCGTCGCTCGCGCGACCGGAATCGATGTTTCAGGAAGCAAAAAGCGTTCGTTCAACCCCGGTTGGTAAACCAGGCGGGCCGCGGTCGCCGCGTCGACTTCTTCACGCACGACAAGATCTTCGCGCTCCAAGAGCGTTCGATCATTCAAGAATGTCTCAAAATACTTCGTGCGCGCCCGAGTGAAGCAAGCACCTTCGGAGTTTTGCGCAAGATCGGCGACGATCGAGTAAAAGAGCTGCGCAACGTGACGAGCGATCCCTTGAACCCGGAGTTCGCCGACCGGAAGATAAAGGCACGTCACGCGCGGAGCCGGTGACTCCGCACCGATCGCGACCGATCCGCCGAGATCAAGAATGACCTGGCGAACAAACCCTTCGATCAAAGTCGTGACGTTCTTCGAACACAACTCCGCCAGATCCTGATCTTGCGATGGAAACCCTTCGCCTTTCAGAACGAGCGCACCGAGGCGGGTGTAAAGCGATTTGAGAAGTTCAGCTTCGCTATTGACGACCGAGCCATCGGAGAGCGGTTGGCCGAGCGCGAACAACGCCGCATCGTAAAAGATCAGCGACGAGTAACCGAGATGTCTCAGAACTTTCAGATCTCGCTCGCGCTTCGCTCCACGGCGTGAATGCGCGAGTTGCGTGACGGAATATCCAGTTGTTCCGCCAAGTCCCAGCTGCAAGTTCAACAAGAGATAGAGCGATCCCTGCGGGATGCCGTGGGCCTCGAGTCGGCCAAACTGAGTGTCGATTCTAAAGCTCAGCTTGAAGCTTCCGTCGGAGCCGACCAGAAGTCGCGGCTTCACGTACTCGTCTTGCACTTCGATCGACACCGGCGCGACCGGCAAAGACTTGCCTTCTTTCGCGAGCATGTCGTTGACGTCTTGAATCGTCGCTTGAATCGCCGCGTGACCCGTCAGGTGAAGCGAAATGCCTTCAGCGGGCGGAGGCGGAGTGGGCGAAACGGGTTCAGCACCGGCGATCGCGGGAGCCACCGGTGCGGGCTTCGGCGCGTGAACGCTCATTCGTTGAAGCTGCTCTTCCCAGGCGTGAAACTGCAGAACCTTTTCTTCGGAGTCGATGAAGAAGGTGCGCGAGAGGCCGCGCGTATCCGGAATTTGCTTTGGATCGAGCTCGATGCGCGCTTTGCCGTACATCGCGGCACCCAACTGGTGCGGAAGTTCGGTGTTCACGCGCCAAGGACCCCACGTGTTCGCGCCGATCTCAATCGACTCGAGTGATAGGCCGTCGCGCTTCGCAT
>CAJYIL010000027.1 GCA_913774795.1 Pseudobdellovibrionaceae bacterium | reverse complement strand
GGTCGATGACCGTGAGTGATTCGTATTTGAAGTGGCGCTCGAGGAGCGGCAGCGTGCCCTTTCCGATCGAGCCGAAGCCGATCATGACGACAGGTCCGTTGATGACCCCGTAGAGGCCTTGAGGAATTTTGTATTTCGTTTTCGACATCGTCGGGTCCCTTTCCCTGGCGGGAGTCGGGCTCCCGCTTAGTAAAATTCGTCTTTAATTTTCTTCACCGTGCTCGAGATTTTTTTGACTGACTCCGGGACGACGAAAATCGTGTCGTCACCCGCCAGTGTTCCCAAAATCAGCAGCGAGCTTCTTAAATTGTCGAGATGACGTGCGACCAAACTCGCCGATCCTGGCGTGGTATGGATGACGATCATACTTTCGTTGGCGACGATCTCCGTTAACAAGCCATCGAGCGGAGTCTGCACCCGCGAGCGAATCACATCATCAGGCAACACGTAGACGACTTCGCCCTCGGCGTTGGTCGTCTTCATCGCTCCGATACGGCGCAAGTCTCGCGACACCGTACTTTGCGTGACATCGAACTTTTTCTTTCGCAACGCCTCACACAACTCTTCTTGCGTGCTGGCTTCGCCCTCGCGGATCAGGCTCTTGAGAACCGCGAGGCGTTCTTGCGTATCTGTTTTTGAGTCTTTGGACTCAGCTGGCGTGCTCATGGAGAATTGTTCCTATTCTTCGTCTCCCCAGCGTAACGCTAGACTTCGCCGCATTCAAAACACGAACTTGCGCGACGCCGTGTCGAACCGCCGAAATCATCGCCAAAACCTTCGTGCACATGCCCCCGGAGACCACTCCGGATGCAATCATGCCTTCGAGAAGCTCGGGCGCCGCCTTTTTAACGAGAGCGCCGTCCCCATCCAGTATCCCGTTCTGGTCGGTCAGGAACGTGAGCTCGTCGGCTCTCAGCGCGATCGCGATTTGCGTTGCGGCCCAATCCGCGTTCACGTTGTAGCGAGTCGTCATGTCGTAGCCGCGACCGATGGGTGCCACGACCGGAATTTCTCCGTTCGCAAGCGCTTCGTTGATCGCTTCCGTCGCGACGACTTCGACTTGGCCGACCAACCCAAGCTCCTGGTTTTGTTGACGGCAGAACAAGAATTGCCCGCCGCTTAAGCCTGTTGCTTTCAAGCCTGCTTGGTTGAGCGCATCGACGACCATCGCGTTGACGGTGCCTGCGAGAACGTCTTCAATGACCGACATCATCTCGGGCGTCGTGCGGCGTTGACCGTTGACGAACGTCCACGTAATTCCGCGCGCGGTCAGTTCCTTGTTGATCGCAGGCCCCCCGCCGTGCACGAGCACGACGCGGTGACCTTTGCTTTTGAGGCCTTCGACCGTCGTCTTGAGTTCATCGAGCGAGCTCTCGAGGGCCGAGCCCCCGAGTTTGATCACAATGACTTTGTGCTTCTTCATCATGAGTACTCCGTATTGATCTCGACATACTTTTTGGAAAGGTCACAGCCCCATGCCGTGGCTTTCTCTTTTCCCGAGGCCAGGTTGATCTCGACTTTGATATCAGCCGCTTTCAACAGGGCTTTCACTTCTGCGCGGTCGAACTTGACGGGCTGACCTCTCTCGAAAATCGTCACGCCCTGTAGTTTGAGCGACATCTTA
>CAJYIL010000026.1 GCA_913774795.1 Pseudobdellovibrionaceae bacterium | reverse complement strand
CGACGTGCCATCTCTTGATTGGTCGAAGATCGCAACCGGTAAACCGACGACTCTTGCTGGCTACGGGATTTCCGATTCGCTTGTGAGAAACGCGGGCGGAACGGGAAGTATTCAGGCTGGAGTGAATTCAGCTAAACCGACAAGTGGTTGGGTCGCCGGTCGACTCTACGTTTCGACCGATACGCGCGAACTCTATCGTGATGACGGTACTCAGTGGGTTATGATTGGCTCCTCCGGAACGCAAGGCGGGACGATCAACAACGTCATTGCGGGCACAGGTCTGAGCGGCGGCGGTACAAGCGGTGCGGTCACCGTGAACCTTGCCAACACAGCTGTCACACCCGGAATTTACGGTGATGCAGCAAACGTCTCGAAAGTCACAGTCGACCAGCAAGGTCGCGTGACGGCTGCGCAAGCCGTGCCGATCGTGATTCCTGACTCAAACGTTACCTACCAAACGCAATCGGCGTTTAAACTTTTCGCAGGGCCAAATGCTGCGGGCTCGGCCGCTCCAACATTCCGATCTCTGGTGTCGGGCGATGTGCCGTCACTGGATTGGTCAAAAATCTCGACGGGCAAACCAACGACGTTGGCGGGTTACGGGATCACGGACGCACAGTCATCGTCTCTTACGAATGGTCAAATTCTTGTCGGTAATGGATCAGGAGTCGCGACAGGCGTGACAGTGTCGGGTGATGGAACTCTCTCAAACGCAGGCGTGCTCAGCGTTCAAAAGATCCAAGGTGTGAGCGTCAACAGCGTTGCACCAGCATCGGGTCAGGCACTGAAATACGACGGAACGAAGTGGTCACCATCGACTCTCGCTATTTCGGACGTAACGAACTTGCAGACCTCTTTGAATTCAAAAGTCGCGTATACGGATCATAAGGTTTGCACGACGGGGCAAGTTGAGATTTTCAACTCGGTTTCGAACACTTTCACGTGCAACGCGATTTCGCTCGCTGACTCGCAAATGACTTTCGCGTCGCAGTCTCCAAACTTGGTATTCGCCGGCCCATCATCAGGTTCAACGGCGGCAGCTCCAACTTACCGAGCTCTGGTCAGCGCCGATATTCCCGCTCTCGACTGGGCGAAAATCTCGACAGGTAAACCAACGACGTTGAGTGGCTACGGAATCACGGATGCGCAATCGACGACTTTGGCGAATGGGCGCATTCTCGTTGGTAACGGCACGAACGTGGCAACTGCAGTCGTTATGAGCGGCGATGTGACGATGGATAATACGGGCGTGGCAACAGTCGCGAAAG
>CAJYIL010000025.1 GCA_913774795.1 Pseudobdellovibrionaceae bacterium | reverse complement strand
CGGTCAAAATGTCAACGGCGCTCGCCCGAGCGACGAACAAGGTGCTCGCGAGAAATAATTCGACTCAATACCCGTTCGAATCATCACTGAAAGGCCACTAGCTAAAAAAGCCTCGTAGGTTCGCTCTACGGGGCCTCCCGCTTCTGATTGCGCAAGTCGCAGTTCGGTCTCCACATTAGATTCGCAATTCCAAACTTCACCGTAATACCTGCAAGTTAACCTTTGAGACGCGATTGTTAGAGAAACAATTCGATGAGGTTTTCGAGAGTCACTCCGAAAGGGGTGATGATGAAGTCATCGACCCTTCTTCTTGCTCTGATTCTCTTTTCGGGCTGCCAACGCTCCGGTATCGGCGCGACTTCTTCGCAGTCAGATGAAAACGTGGCTACGATCGAAGTTGACGGCGTACAAGTCGCCGACGGCGTCACGCCCTCGACCATCAACATTTGGTTAAAAAACTTCAAGGGCGAGCCTCTTATCGACCGTGAAGTCGAAATTGAAGTGAGCGGTCGAGGGAACACGCTCATACCGTGCACGAAAACCGATCTCAACGGTCGCGCCCAATGTTGGCTGGTGACGACTTTCGCTGAAAATAAAATCGTTTCGCTCAAAGGCACCGACAAAACAGTTGCCGCCCTCTTCAACACCCCAAAGGAAAATCGTGACGGCGCCACATTCGTGGCAGCTGGCGATTCGCAGGTGACATTGACCGGAGCGAGTTTCACCACTGCCGTCGACTTGATCGGACCTTTTGAAAATCAAACGACCAACCAAGACTTCAATGTGCGAACGACCCACTTGAGCCAACTCTTCGCGGAGATTCAATGAAAGACGCGTTCATCCTTTTACTTATGACGCTGGCTTCGATCACGTCGCACGCCCAGATTCAAACTGAAGAGATTCCTTCTAAATTCACCTATCAAGGTCGCATCACTCATTCAAACGGCTCAGCGGTCGAAGATGCGTCCGTGAGCTTCACCGTTCAAGTGCGCTCGGCCGACGGCAGCTGCGTTCTCTTTGAAGAATCGCACGTGCGAAACATGACTCACTCCAACGGGATGTTCTCACTAGCCATCGGGGGCGGTACCAACTCAGGAGCGACAACCCTGACCTTGAAGCAGGCCTTTGACAACTCAAACGCGAAACTTGGAGCCAACGGATGCAACTACGCCCCGAACCCGGGCGACATTCGTAGATTGCGCTTTTCCTTCGACACGGGCACGGAAATCGTCACCCTGCCGCAAGATCAATCGATCGTCAGTGTGCCGTACGCGATGCACGCGAACACCCTTCAAGGCCTCGGTCCCAGCGACTTTTTTAAAGTGGGTTCAGGCGCGGTCACGCAGACCAACTTAAATCTTCTGCTCAACAACACATCGAATATCCTGAGCCTCGCCAACGGCTCATCCAATCTCTACGCGGCGGCAAGCTCATTTCCCTCAAGAAGCGGACTCTCGAACGGTCAGTTTCTGACCTGGGATGGGAGTCTTCAGAAATGGGTGGGCCAAACGTTGAGTGAAGCGACTCTTCCGGTCCTTACGCAACCCGGTCATGTCAGTGGTAACGTCATTGTGAACGGCACGATCGGTGGCACGACGACGATCAACACGACCGGAACGGTGACGTCGAGCGCCGTCAGTTCGACGACGCTCTCCGCACAGAATCTTCAGCTCTACGAATCGAGCAACGCGAATCGAATTCAAATCCAGGCACCATCGAATCTTTCTACGAACTACGTTCTCACGCTCCCTCCGAACACGGGATCGAGTGGCTATCGACTTACGACCGATGGTCTCGGCAATTTGTCTTGGTCTCGAACGGTCTTGAACGACCTTCGGAGTACGATTGGCGGAACACTTTTCCCGACCGGTTGTACGTCGAATCAAACTTGGAATTATCAGTCCGCGACCGATTCGTTCATCTGCGTGAACGTGACCCTCCAAGGCAAAGCGATCTCGTCGACACCTGTCGCGGACGGCGATGTTTTGAAGTACAGCTCGACGACGCAGCGGTGGGAACCTTCTCAAGTCCGCAACTCCCCGTTCAGCAATGCTCAAGTCTTTGATGCCAGCGGAGCTTTTACGGTTCCCGCCGGCGTGACTCGCCTCTACGTGCAAGCTTGGGGCGGAGGCGGCGGGGGTGGTGGTGGTGGAACCGTGTTGAGTCTCGGAGTTCCGACCGCGATCGGCGGTGGTGGCGGCGGTGGCGGTGCTTACGGCGCGAGTTTCATCACGGTCATTGCAGGCTCGAGTCTTTCGGTCGTGATTGGCGCTGGCGGCGCGGCCGGTGCGTTGAACGGCGCCGGGGGCGGTGGTGGAGTGACTAGCTTTGGTTCTTACGTTTCGGTTTCGGGCGGCAGTGGCGGCGCGGCGGCCTCGACGGCCTCCGCTCTTGGTGGAAGTTCCACGACCGCGCTCATCAATCAAGCTGGCTCGCGCGGATCACCGGCAAATGCAATCGGGGGCGGTCTCGGCGGTTCGTCTCCTCAGGGAGGCTCTGGCGGCCCGGGCGCGAGTGGATCTCTCGTTGCGGTCAGCGGGTTTGACGGCACGGCACCCGGCGGAGCAGGCGGTGGCGGAACATCCACCACCGCCGGAGGCGCAGGAGCCGCCGGCCGCGTGATTGTCTGGTATTGATCTAAGCCGATTTCTCGAGGAGTTCTTTTAACTGTTTCATTCTGAAAGGCTTCTCGAGTTTCGGATTGGTCAGCGTTTCCATCCACGAGCGCACCTTCGGAGTGAAAGCGCCGCCCGTCATCAAAATGATTTTCTTTTCGAAGCCGGTTCCACGTGAACGCACGGTTTCAAAGAATTCCATGCCGGTCATCGCCGGCATCATCACATCGCATATGACCCAATCATAAGGTTCGGCCACACGGTCTAAATGGTTGAGTGCTTCCACCGCGCTTTCGAGCGCAACGACATCATGTTCGCGTTCGAGCGCCGTCGTGATGACGTCGCGCAACGCCTTGTCGTCATCGATGATCAAAATTCTCTTTCTTGAACTTTCACGAGTGGTTTCGACGGCTGCCGTTTCGGCGATCTGTTGCTGAGCTCTCGTGGCCGGAAGTACGACTCGCATACGCGTGCCTTTGCCGACTTCACTCGTCACCTCAATTGTCCCGCCGAAGCTCGTGATAATCCCGTGGCAAATGGAGAGCCCGAGTCCTGTTCCGACGCCGACCGGCTTCGAAGTGAAGAAAGGTTCGAAGATACGTGACAGCTGCTCCGGTGGAATTCCGCAGCCCGAGTCTTGAAAGTCGACGAAGACCTGTTCGCCTTCTCCGGTCGAGACGGTCACGTCGATCGTGTTGACATTCGCACGGCCGATATCGAGCGCTTGGGCGGCGTTGACGAGAAGATTCGTGAACACCTGCGCGAGTCGTCCCGAGTTCGCAAGAACGCGCGGCACATCGGCGTACTTCACCGACACCTGGGCGCGGTGACGGACTTCATTCGAAGTGAAATCAAGAGCTGCTCTCAGCGGATCACACACATCGACTGGCTCAAGCAAACTCTCGTCTTGCCGAGAAAAAGCTTTAAGGCCCTTCACGATATCGCGTACGCGATCGAGACCGTCGATCGACTTTTTCAAAAGCTCTCGAACCGGAGCGGGAATTTCATCGCGGGTGCCAAACTGATGGCCGAGTTTGTCGGTCAGCAGATCGAGATTGAGCAGACTGTAAGCGAGTGGGTTGTTGATCTCGTGCCCGATTCCCGCAGCCATTTCCCCGAGCGAAGACATTCGTTCGGCCGAGCGCAGCTTTTGTTCGAGCGCGACCGTCTCGCTCACGTCGAATGCAAGGCACCAAATCGCGTCAACTTCTTTTTGGCCCGCCGACTTGATCGGTTCAAAGATTAAATGAAACGACTTCTCCGACGGCACTCCCGTCTTTCCCCAATCGGCTTTCATCGTGAAGTTACGGCCGACGAAACGATGACCGGTCGCATAGACGCGATTTAGAGTGTCATGCGTCGTCTCATCGAGCATCGGAAGAGCTTCATGAACTTTGACGCCCATGATGTTCCGAAAGTTCACCAATTCGTAAAAGGAAGGATTCGCAAGCTCAATCGTTTGCTCGGGTCCAGAGAAGACAGCGGCGATC
>CAJYIL010000024.1 GCA_913774795.1 Pseudobdellovibrionaceae bacterium | reverse complement strand
TTCGGAAGCGGCTTCAGCCGCTGGCGCCGCTTCGCCGTGCTCAGATTTCGTCGCTGGCGCAGTGGTCTCAGCAGAGGCGGGCATACGCGCGACCGTACGGCCCGAATAGTTCTCGGTGATCGCCGCGATCTCTTTGTTCCCGTCTTTCAGTTCTTTTTCTTTCATCTCCGGGAAACGCGAAACCAGAAGGCGAAGCCGAGCAACGCCTGCTCCTGGAGTTGCGCGATATCTGAAGAACGATTCCATAAACGCACCCTGAGCGCGTTTCGGATCTGCACCGAAAATTCCGATCAATTCACCCATGCGGGTCATGGCGTATCCACCGTGCGGATGATCCGGAAAGCGCTGGAGGAACAAACGGTAATCTTCAAGCGCTTTGCGGTAGTCACCTTTCGTGAATTCCGCCTCAGCGATATTGTAGAACGCATTCGGGAAGCGCGTGACCGCATCCGGGTATTTCTGGAGTGACGCACGGTAAAGCTTCAGAGCGTCGTCCCAGTTTTTGCGGCGGAAGGCGACGTCGCCTTTTCTGAAAGACGCATCCTGCTTGGCTTTGACCGTCTTTGCGCTCTGCTCGATTTGCTCAAGCATCTTCATCGTGTCGTCGTAGCGGTTCAATCGAAGATACGCTTCAGCGATCGCGACGTTTACTTGATCGATGTACTTCGAATTCGGATTCAGACGAGCAAAGCGCTGGAACGCTTTCAAAGCGCCGAAGCTATCGCCACGATCCATGTAGGAGTAACCGATGAACAAAAGTGTGCGAGGCGTGATCGGCGACTGAGGGTATTTCTCGGTCAACGATTGGTACGAAGTCATCGCGGTCTCGAAGTCGACCGGAGAGCCTTGCTCGCGCCACAAAGTTTCACGCGTGTCCGCGACCATGTAGCGCATAATTTCGTCGTAAGAACTCTCTGGGTACTTCTTCAGGAACTCAGCCGATGTTGTTAAGAAGAGAGCGCGCTGTTTTGCGCCTTGCGAGAACAAGTTCAAGACAAGACGCGCTTCTTTATTTTCTTTCGTGTCGTTCGGAACGATTTCGTACTGCGGTGGCGCGTCGATCAGCGCCTTCAACTGAGGATTACCGAGATCGAGCATGGGGAATGGCAGGTAGAAGTTACCGCGGCTTTTAAAAATCGAGTCTTCGCTGATCTCGTAGTCTTTGACCGTGAAACGACGGAATTCTGGATCGCCGCCATCGAAGATGCCGTGAGAGAAGTCCTTCGCCGAAGAAATCTCTTCGGCTTTCGAAGGCAGATCTTCTTTCGTCGTGAGCGGCAAATCGCTGGCTGCTGGTGATCGTTTCGCAGGCAAACCGGTAATCAACGAGCTGATGTCTTTCGACGAACCCGGCTTGCCTCCGGTCGTTTGCGATTTTTCGAGACCGGCTGCCGGTTTCGCCGCCGCTGTTTTTGCGGGCTTAGCCGCTTCATTCGAAGTCGCGGCCCCTTCGCGCGGGAAAAAGTCGACGATCAAACGTGATGGCGACTCGGCGATGTAATCGAAGAAGTCAGACTCTTTTGAAACGGAAAACGTGACTTGGGCCGCGCCGTCGACGCCCCCTTCTTCGACCTTCACGCCTTTAATGAGCGAATCTTTCTGTGCACGAAGTTTCATCAGTGACGCTTCACTAAGGCCGGAGAGGCTCAAGATCACGCGATCGCCATCGCGCTTGAGGTCATATTTCCAGTCTGAGCGTCCCGAGAATTCGAAGTGGCTCGCATCGCCAATGTGCGAAGCATCGACCGAGACCGACGTCGCGGCGAAAGCCGACAGCGGCACTGCGATCGAAGCGATGAAGATGATCAAGGACGACACGACTTTCACCTAGACTCCCTAGCTAGACCCACGGACTCAACACTTGAAAGAGCACAAGCGATGCCAAGGTGGAACCAGCTCAGGCGACACTCCCACGTGAGTTTGAAGAAACGACCTGGATGTTTCGCGAGACGGAAGTTTGACGAGCCCCGTGGTTTTTGACGGCAGAAACGGGAAAAATCATTCACTGGCCCATCGTCGAATGCACGTCTGTTTGGATCAGCGGTTCAACAGGTTCAGGCAGAACCACGCTCTTCAAAGAGTCTCTTCATCGACGGTTGCAAGAAAAAGCAACCGATCATCATCATCGACCCGAAAGGTAACAACAAGACCGTCTAAGAATTCCGAGACCTCGCGGTCGCACTCGGGGTCGACGAGTCAAAGTTTAAACTTTTCTCGATAATCTCTCCTGAGATCACTCCACTACAACCCACTCAAGCGTGGAACAGCGATTCAGGTTCGTGACCGTTTGATG
The DNA here is from genome assembly GCA_913774795.1 of Pseudobdellovibrionaceae bacterium. Classification (GTDB taxonomy): domain Bacteria; phylum Bdellovibrionota; class Bdellovibrionia; order Bdellovibrionales; family JAMPXM01; genus CAJYOV01. Next base: position 5,115 of record CAJYIL010000024.1, on the reverse strand, counting down.
GGTGCCCTTGAATGGTTCGAGCAGTTCTACAAAACCAAGCAAGCTCTTGGCTCGGTGGTGCAATTGAGATCACAAGAGCTCTCGGTGAAGACGTCACCGTTTCCGGCCTTCATCGGTTACTCACCGACAAAAAGGAACTCGACCGGATGGACCGCGCAATCACAGCGCTTCCAGACAAGGCATTGGCTGCGAATCTATCAGAACGCCTTCGCAACACCGCGAAGACCGGAATGCAAAACCAAGACAACGTCATCACCCAGCTTCGAGACCTTGATAACCTTCAATTCGGGCACGTCTTTAAACCCGCCGAAGAAGCCCAAACGATCGACCTCGCAACCGCAATTCAAAACTCTGAGATCATCTACTTTCAGTTGAACGTTATGGCTTACGAAGTTTCAGCGAAAGCCATTGGCAAGCTGATCCTTCAAGACTTGAAATCGCTCGCATCTCAAATTCACGGCGAAGTCGTCGACGTTAAGGTCGACTTCCTAAATATCTTCATCGACGAGTTTGGCTCGTTCGCAATTGAAGGCTTCATCGACTTCTTGAAAATGTGCCCAGACGTTCGCTTTGCGAACCATCTCTTTTTCCAATCGCTCGCCGATCTAGATGCGGTGAGCCCGGAATTCAAAAGCCAGGTTCAACAAAACTGTCTTTCAAAACTCGTTCTTCGAACTGACGACCCGGACGAAGTTGAATTCTGGAGCGGAGTCGCCGGTACGCTCGATGTTGTTGATCAGTCCCATCAGGTGGAACAGTTCGGACCGTTCACGCTAAGAACCGGTGCCGGTAACTCACGCGAAACGAAACAGATGAAGGGCGAACATGACACATTCAAACAACTCGACATCGGACAAACCGTCCTTCTTCAAAAGGCACCAACCAGAGAAGATCTTGTGCAACTATGGCTTCCAGACGTGCCGCGAATCACAAAACGAGCGAACTGACCGTTATGTTCTGAGCTGGAGATACCGAGAAGCAAGCGTGAAGAGTACTCGAGATTTTCTAATTATCGTCGTCGCGCTTTTTATCGCGATCGCCTGCTACAACGTCTTTCGCTTGTAGCAAAAGTTTAAGTCAGTCTAGTGCGCAGCTGTAGCCACGGCAGCTTCATAGATGTCTGTTAAGTTCTCTTTTGAAAGCATATCAAGGTCCTTTTCTGAGGGCCGATAGCCGTTGCGATTGGCATCTTTAAATAGAGCAGAGATCTCCCGGGCTCTGCGTGGCGCATTTGATAGATCATCGAATTCGGCCACGGAAAGCGCATCGTAAAAAAGCCGACGATTTGTGTCCGCAAAATCATCATCTATTGAATCGTAGATTTCGCGTGCGCGCGGGATATCTTGTTGCATGCAAAAGCCACCTGCGTGCGCTTTCGCAAGGAAGTGACGCGACTCCCGGGAAAAATGGCGCAGCATTTGCCAAGTCTTAAGTGCTCGACAGTGGTCACCCTCTTCATAGGCGTGCCTTGCATCCGACTCAAAACCCGTCAGCTCCCAGCGAAACACGCCAAACATGCAAACTATTATAAGTGCGCCGATGAGAGCTCGCTTTTTCAATTCCCTACCTCGCGTAGCTCAGAGCGGACTCAAAATTGAAGACCTCGCCTGCCACTACTTGTTATTCATCGAACATTCGTGTCGCCCACGACCGAGCCGCAATTGTCGCATTTCTTTTTGAAGGCTAGGCTTTCAGCTCCACGAACAAACAACGCTTCGCAAACCGGACAACGAAGAGTTCTTACCTTGAAGTACAACGGCACCTTAATCACGAGTATCGCTGTAATAAACCAAACTGCTAAGAACCTCTCATCTCTCGAGATCGCCATCCCAACTGAGAACCAGGGCAGCAAAAGCAAATTCGAGTATCGAACGAATGTCCGATACGTTCGAATTTTATCCCAATCATTTTCTCCTGTTGGCTGTTTCAATTCGAACCCGGGATATGTTTACAAGTGCGTCAGCGGAGTTGCGTGCTCGTCGGCGAACACGCCCGTTCAGTGCGCCAAAACGAAGCGATTATTTGAAGCAAAAGCCTATTCTTTCGAGCTAACTGCTTCTTGATAAGTCTGCGTTAGACCATCCGTTGTGAGTGCCGACAGCTCTCGAGACGACGGCCTAAATCCATGTCGATAACCATCGAGAAAAAGTGCTTTGATCTCCCGTGATCTACGAGGCTTCTTGGAAAGGTCATCGAACGAGGCGATCGTTAGCGCATCATAAAAGAGCCGCCAGCTTGCTTTTTGATCATCTTCTCCTCGATCTCGATAAAGCTCTCGCGCCTTCTGGATGTTCTGGTCGATACAGAGTCCACCCGCGTATGATTGAGCAAGTAGCAAGTGTGCGGCGTCGGAGAATCGATAGAGCCACTTTAGCTTACTGATCGCCTCACAGTGATTTCCTTCTTCGAAGGCATGTATCGCTTCGGACTCCGCACGTCCTAGCGCGGAAGCAGCTGAAATGAACGCAATTAACGCAATACCTAATAGAGCGCCAAGTAGTCGTGTTTTCCTCAATCTCCCACCTCAATCGTATTCTTACCCGCCTCCGAATTCAGAAGATCATTAATCGCATCTAAGTTCGCGTTATTTTCTCCGTCTGTCGCTGTGATGCATCCTACTGATTGACCCTTTCGAAGGTGAAGAAGAAGATCACCGCGCGCCATGCCTACCAACTTCAACACGTTGTAGACCTTGTGCGAAACCCAACCCGGATCGATGAACCAGTCTTTTGCGTTTGTGCCGGGAAGTTTCGTGAGCGCGTATTTCCCTTGAGGTACAGGGCCTAGTGTTTCTCTAGTCGCAGCTGGATTATTTCGTGACGATTTTTGACCTGAGAACATTTTCGCAGTCAGCGCTGCGCCTCCATTATTACCTGAGCAGGATAAGATCCCGCCCGCGATGCTATATGAGCATTTCGCTAAGCCGGTAGGATCGAAGAAGTTGATCGGGTCGTTCATGACGTATCCGTAGAGATTCGGATCACCGCCCTCAAAGATTGTCGGATCTTTTGAGATGAACCGACCAATCACTGGATCGTAATCCCGGAATCCAAATCGCACGAGCCCAGTGTCGTAATCGGTGAGTCCGCCAGCCCAGCCAATGGAGATTGGAAGTGTCCCGTTCATATTTCCAAACTCATCATAAGAGACACTGTTCGCAATTGTTTGTGAGCCATCGGTCGAGAGCAAGCGAACGACGCTTCCAAGCTGATCATAGACGACTTTTGCTGTGCCATTTGCTAGGAACGCTAGTTCTGGCGTTAGCGTCGCACCTCGATACGCGTATCTCGCGATCAAAGTCTGATTACTCCACTCAGCCAATAGCCTATTTTGATCGAGCCAGATGTACGTTCGATCGAAGTTTCCGTTTACCTTCCGACCGATCCGGCGGCCCCGGATGTCGTACCCATAGCTGATGACTGTTCCATTTGGCAAAGTCACTGAGCGAAGCTGGCCAAACTCATCCCATCCGTAGGTAGTCACCTGACTAGGAACGACTGAAGTATCAGTTTTAGAGATACGCTCACCGTTCGCATTGTAAGTGTAAGTCAAGTTTCCGTATGTGATCACCCGGTCTTGATTGTCGTATGTCGCATTGGTCGTTTGGCCGTTCCAGACTCTCGACGTTCGGTTTCCATTTCCGTCGTAGTTGTACGTAGTCAGAGTGTCGTTCGGCGAACTGTCGGTGCCTCTGCCGACCGTTTTCAATCTCCCGAGCGCGTCGTATGTGTAACTCGTCAGCGCATAGCCCAGTTGAGTCAGCGGCCCCGTCACCGAACTGATTCGTCCCACTGAATCGCGAGCATAAGTTTCGGTGAAAACTAGTGAACTGCCTCTACGAGCTTGGATTCGCTGAAGATCACCGAAGTTCGCTCCAGCTCCATCGTAATCGAAGCTGTGATTGATCGCTCCCACGCTTGCGTTCGACAGCTGGTTGGCTGAGTTATATAGAATTGTAACTCCATCGAACGTCGACACGCGGTCATCTCGGTCGTATGTGTACGTTGTTGATCTGTCCGCTCGACCATCTAGCGTGATTTTGCTGATAGAAAAGTCAGTGTTGTAGTCGAAAGAAATGACTCCTCCACCGCCCCATTGAGCGTCGTTCTGGTCCTCGCTCAACAATAGTGGACCTTTTCTATGTTGCCAGGTCGCAACTTCGTCAGGGACTGTCTGACCGTCTAGGAAACCTTCATCCCAACTATAGTACACGATGGATCGATTAGGTCCTGTGATCGATGCACGATCAGCGCCGCTGTATTCGTAAGTCAAAGAGACCGTCGGTCGCTGCCACGCCGTTACCCGGCCATCCGTGTCATACTGCCAAGTTGTTCCAGTCGCTGGGCCACTTAGAACTGGCGGCGTGTAGCTTGCGAGCATCTCGTGGAGGTTAAATGTCATCGCATGAAGCGGCTTACCTGCCGGAGTGACACCAGTAAGCCTTCCGTTTGCGTCATACGAATAAGAAAGAACATCGTTATTCGGCTTCGTGACCGACGTCACTCGGCCTGCGTTGTCGTACCCGTACGTAGTCGCCTGGTTGAGCGCGTTTTTCGAACTCGCAACCCGACCAGCTGCATCGTAGGTCAGCGTCGTCAGGCGACCCGCTTGCCCTTTCGTCGTCAGTCTACCGTAGCTGTCGTAGCCGTAAGTGAAAGGCAGATAAGACGCAATTTTGAACGAAGCTGGGCGATCACCGTTCCCGAACGTGGTGACAGTCGAATAACCGAGTGGCGATGATTCGGTTAGCGTCTTCGCTCCGACATCATAGATGCTCGTATACTTTTTGTTGGCATCTGAGTTTCGTGTGACGACCGTTTTCATCTGAGTCCACGAATAAACGTTCGACCCAGTTGGTAGATATGTCTTCTGAATGTCAGCGATCGACTGATAGGTCGACGTTCCATCAGTGAAATAGGAAGTCGTCGAATTCACATAACCGTCCGCAGCGCCTAAAAGTGGACCAGGTGCCACGGTCGATGAAATTTTAAGTCCATTCGACAAAGTCTGAATCGTGTTGTTTGAGTAGCTTTCGACTTTCTCGGTCCGTCCTGCGCTCGTGCTTTCTCTCACACTGCGATATTCGTTTCCTGAACTCGAGAGTTTATGAGTGTC
>CAJYIL010000023.1 GCA_913774795.1 Pseudobdellovibrionaceae bacterium | reverse complement strand
GCGCTTCATCCCACTGATCTCCGCATCGAGGGCGGTCAAATCATCGGTCTCGTGGGAGGAAATGGCGCAGGCAAGACGACTCTGCTTAAACTCTTGTGCGGGTTGATTAGCCCGTCGGCCGGTGAAGCCCGCGTTCTCGGCTTCGACCCAGCTAAGCGGCAATCCGCTTACTTGAAACAAGCGAGCATCCTTCTCGGTCAGAAGAACCAGCTTTGGTGGGACTTACCGCCTGCCGACAGCTTTGAGCTCCTCGCGCGCATTTACGATCTCGACCGCACCGAAGCCAAAAAGCGTGTCGCCATGCTCGCCGAGGTCCTTCAGTGCACCGAACTCTTGAATGTGCAGCTCCGCCGACTCTCGCTCGGGGAGCGCATGAAAATGGAGATCATCGGGAGCCTCCTCCACCGCCCGCGCGTTCTTTTTCTCGATGAACCTACGATCGGTCTCGATATCGTTGCGCAAACGAACATCCGAGAATTCTTGGCGGATTACGTCGAGCGCGAAAAGCCAACGGTGATTCTAACCAGCCACTACATGGATGATATCTCGAAGTTGAGCGATCGGCTGCTTCTGATCAGCAAAGGCAGCATCGTCTATGACGGAACAGTTCCTGATTTCATCGGCACTGTCGAGCCCATGCAGAAGCTCACGCTCACGCTTGAAAGATCTCCGGAGTTTCCCGTTGAGATCGCCCAAAACATCGTGCTGTCGCCGGGTGCACTCACGTTTGAAGCGGAACTTCCGCAGAAGAAACTCGCGCTCGCGATTCAGAGAATCATGAGTCACGCGACGATCCAGGATATGAAAATCGAAGAGGCGGATTTTGAAGACGTTATTCGCAAGTTTTTGGAGAAAGATCTACGGATGCGCCCGAATGGCGGTCCTCTCCCAACTTGAATACCGCTTCAATCTCTTCACGGATGCGGTTCTCCAACCGTTTCTGACAGGAGTGATTGAGGTCACATTGTGGGCTGCCATTCTCGCCTCGACGGCGACGGGCACGCTCGCGGGATTTTCTCGTGAGAGTTACCTTGCCTATGCGCTGTGGTCCGCGTTCTTCGCGCGCACATCCGCGAACTGGATGTACGAGTTCAGGATGATCGAGGAGATTGACTCAGGCTCGGTCAACAGCGTTCTGGCCCGGCCCATTTCGTTTTATGAGTATTACCTCGGCCAGTTCATGGGCTACAAAATTCTGACGACGGCTTTGAGCTTCGTTGTTCCGGTGATCATTCTTTCTTTCTGGCCCACGATCAGCCACCTCTCGCGCTTACCGCTAGCTCTCTTCGTGACATTTGTTTACTTGGTCTTCGTACTCACGCTCTCGTTTGCGATCTCGAGCTTGGCATTTTTCTTTAACCGCGTTCACTCGCTGACGATGGCCAAGAACATCGCGCTTTGGGTTCTGACCGGAGAACTCTTTCCCCTCGATCTTGTGCCTGAGCCCTACCGAAATGTTTTGATTCATCTCCCGTTCGCCAACGGCGTGTACATCCCGGTTGGCTATTTGACGGGACGTTTTGATCACACGCTCGTTCTCCAGGGTCTCGTCTCGACCGTCATCGGAACAGCCGTTGTCGGCGCGATCTCATTTTCTCTCTGGAACGCCGGCCGTAGGCGCTACTCTGGATCAGGCGCATGAAAAAATACCTAGGCCTTCTCCTCGCTTTCTTTCGCGCAAGCGCCATTTCCGATCTCGAATACCGCGTGAACATCGCCGCAAAAGTTCTAACAGACATCATTTGGTATGCGGCACAACTCAGCGTCTTTGAAGTTCTCTTCCGGCAAACGACGGCGATCTCCGGCTGGACCCTCGAAACCATGCGCGTGTTTATGGGTTGCCTTTTTGTTGTCGACTCGTTCTACATGCTCGTTTTGCAAGAGAATCTCGATCGCTTCTCAGACCGCGTGCGAAAAGGCGATCTCGATCTTCTCCTCGCAAAGCCGATCAACTCTCAGTTCATGATGAGCTTCCAAAAATTCTCGACGCCTTACGTGATCAACATCGCGATCACGACGAGCTACCTCATCTACGCACTTACGAAAGTGCCAGACTTCAACTGGTGGCGCCTTCTGTTTTTGATCATTACGATTCCGGCGGGCCTCGCGATCACTTACGGAATGCGTTTCTTCTTCTCGGCCTCGGCGCTGATCTTCACGCGAGCCGAGAACATCAACTATGTCTGGTGGCAGTTCTATAAGCTCGGCACTCGGCCGGATGCGGTTTATCCGTTCTGGCTTCGGTACGCCATTTTGACCATCGTGCCGGTCGGTTTCATCGCGAGCGTGCCTGCCCGCCTTTTGCTGGAGGAGCCGTCGCCTTGGCTCATCGTTGGTGCGTTTAGTCTCTCGGCGCTTTCGATTTATGCGTCGATGAGGTTCTGGCGTTTCGCTTTGAGATTCTATTCCTCAGCCAGCAGCTAAATTGCGTTCTACTGTGAAACGATCGTTCGCCTTTATCAAACTTTAGCCTCGTTCAAGGGCAAGTTACGAAAAGTTCACGCCGAAGAGAGGGATAGCCTTTGAACGGGGGGACTTCATTCATGTCGATGCTCGATCGGTACCGAAAACCGGGTGGCTTTGCTCAGCTTCTCTCGCTCATCGAGACGTGCCACGAATCCAAACAAGAGAAGCTCCTTGAAGTCATCGGGCAAGAAGACCGCCGCTGGTCAGAAACTGTTCGGGCCAAAATGCTCTCGATCGAACGCATTTATGCTTGGAGCGACGAAACACTCGCCGAAATCTTCGGTACGCTCCAGGATCTCACGGTCGCGGTCGCTCTTTCCGTGGCCGAACCCGATTTCAAAGCTCGCATCACCAGCTTCTTCTCGCACGGCCGTATTCGCAAAATCGATGAGCTCTTAAGTTCAAAAGGCCCGACGCCGGCTGAAGTCAGCGCGACGCATTTGAAAATCGTCGAGGCCGTGCGCAAGATGGGGAACGACGGCTTCTTGCGGTTTGAATCGATCGATCCCGCACTCGTGATCAACGAAGACATCGACGATTATTTGGCCCACCCACCGCTCCCTGGCGAGAACGCACCCCTTAAAAAGTTTACGGCCGGCTCCGTGAAAACGCCGCAACCCCAGTCACAGTCGCCGACGCGACCTCGGGTCTTGCATTCGTATTCGCACTTGTCGGAGCACGTGGGTACCCAGGTCGAAGCGAGCGGGAACGTCATGGTGACGAGCACGCCGGCAAGCCAGGCCCCTTCGAGCGAACCAAGCGAATCGCGTCTCGTCGAACTTCAGAATTTGAAGAAACGCGTCGCCGATCTCTCGAAGGAAAACGCAACTCTTCGCCACGAACTCTCGATGGCGAAGGCGAAGCTCGATCAAATCAAGAAAATCGCTTAGCGCAAGTGCCGCTCGAAGAACTCGAGCGCGGCACCCAACTGAATCACTCCGTTATCGCGCTTACCGGCGCCGTGACCTTCATCCGCGAAAATGATGAGCGGCGCTTCGAGACCGCGGTTTGTGAGCGCATCGTGCATTTGCACAGCCTCTCCCACCGGGACCCGAGGATCACTCGCGCCTTGAATCAGCATCATCGGTGCTTTCGCCTGATTGACGTAAGTAATGGGTGAAAGCTCAGCGAGCGCCTTTGCGTCTTTCTCCGGATCTCCATACTCCGCGATCCGGAGCGCGCGGCGGTAAGGAGCTGTGTTCATCAAGAACGTTTTTAAATTACTCATCCCCACAACCGAGACGCCCGCATCATAGCTTCCCGCAAATTTCGTCATCGCGATTTGCACCGAGTATCCGCCGTAGCTGCCGCCGAAGATTCCGACCTTCGGTGTCACTCCGCCAACGGCATAAGCTTTTCTCACGGCCTCAGCGCAATCGGGAATATCGGTTACGACTTGTAAGCGCTTTGGTCCGTCATCGAGATGCAGCCAAGTTTTTCCGTAGCCCTCGCTGCCTCGAACATTGGGTTCGATGTAGATCATGCCTTTCGCGACGAAGAGTTGGGCCGAGCGATTGAAACCAGGCCGCGATTGGCCTTCGGGCCCACCGTGAAAGTTCACGACGACCGGGCATGTCTTTTTATCGCAACCCTTTGGCTTCCAGACGAGCATCGGGATTTTGACGCCGTCACGCGAGGTATACGACTCGAGCGTCGAGGCGACGAATTTCGAAGTGTCGACCTCCGGTGAGCTCGGCGCCACCCACTGAGTGAACTTGCGATCTTTCAGATCGAAAATGTAGCTTGTGCGTGGCGCGACGGACGTCTCGACGCCAATCGCGGCGTAGCGGCCCATGCGCGAGATGCTCCCGATCGCCATCGACTCGGCTCCTTTCACCTGCGGCAGTGGGATCGGCTTCATCGAGGTCGGGTCGAAGGCTTCGAGCTTCGCGTATCCGCCGTCATTGTACTGAACAAACATGATCATACGGTTGTACGAAATCGAAAGATTTTCGACGTCGCGTTTTTGTTCGGGCGTGAGGGGCGTGAAGTTGCCTTTGCTGTATTTATAGAGACGACGGAACTCACCGAATTTCGGGGTCACCACGAAGAGCTCGTTTGCGTTCAAGCCAAACACGGCATTGTAATCTTCCTTTTCACCCTGTCCGAGCACCGGCGTGAGCTTTCTCGTTGAAAGCGTGAAGACCGAATATTCGGCGATGGAGTTGCTGATCCGTTTTTCCATTAAGAATTGTTCGTCGTTAATGACGTCGGCGACCGACCACAATCCGGGCTCTGAAAAGAGAAGCTCACGTTTGCCTGACTTGATCCAATAGGCATAGAGCGCAAACGAATCAGGTGTGATGTCGTTCGCGGTGTAGAAAATAACTTCGTTGTCGATCGATGAATAAGCGAAGTGGGTCTGAACCGACTTTTTGTGCTGAATCTCGACGAGGGGACCGCCTTGAGTCGATTGCAAATAGAGGCCTGGGTTCTCTTCGCCGGCATGGTCTCGACTCAACACCAAGTATTTTCCATCGAGAGTGATGTCCATGATTCGTGTCGGATCAGTTCCGCTCGTGACTTGCTGAGGAAACTTCAGAGGTCCATCGACTTTCCAGACCTGCGGAACGCCCGTGACTCCCCACGTGAAGTAGAGGGTATGCTCCGGGGGATTCATCATGCCGACACCCGGAGACGCTATCTCGAACATGTGCCTGACTTGATCAGCGAGTTTTGCTTCGAGGGTTGGCGGTGCGTATGTCTTCAAAGTTTCAGGCGAAACGCTCTCCGCACCGAGACCTTGATACTCCTTTTTTACGGGAGTCGTCGAACAAGAGGCAACCAGCAGAGCGAGCAAGAAGATGATTCTCATGATCGCTATCGTCGGTCGATGGATGTCTCTTTGACAAGCTCCATTGACACGGCTCTGACACGCCTCTGACACTGGCGTTGAAGTCTTTCGGAAGGAGCCGTGTGATGTCTATTCTCGTGATCAATGGAAGTCTCGGAGGCGCTAGTGGCAACACGGCACGTGCGCTCCATGCTCTCGCTGCGCATTTAAAAACCTCTGTGACCGTCAGGCATCTGGCGACCGAGACCCTACCGACTCGAGAAGAGCTCGCACAAGCCCGCGGATTCATTTTTTCGACTGGCGTCTACTGGGACTCATGGGGTTCTCCCCTCCAAAAGTTTTGGGAGGCTGTGACGGAGCTTGAAGGCGACGCGTGTTGGCTCGGGAAACCGGCCGCCTGCCTGGTGACAATGCATTCGGTCGGCGGGAAAGAGGTCTTAAGTCGCCTTCAAGGTGTTCTGAATACGTTTGGTCTTTACACGCCACCGATGTGCGCATTGACCTACTCCCTCGCCAATCACATCGCTCTTAAAGACGGTGCAGGCTCGCACGCCGACGATCTCTGGTCTTTAGGAGATCTCGAGACCGTTGCGAAGAATCTGACAATTGCAACTCAGGCTCCTCTCCTAAACTGGTTAAGTTGGCCCGTCGATCGCGCCAATCCCCAGCGAATTTGGCTCAAAGACGTTTCAACTTGATACGAAAAAAGTCGTCTTAACCCGAAACATTTCGGGGCGAACGTCCGATAAGAAGACATGCGCCATCTTCTTCTTCTCATCATCGCCCTCGCGTTTGTGGTGTTTAGCCCAATCGCGCGCGCGCTCGATCCTGAGTTTGAAAAGATCGTTTCGTACAGTCGCCTTTCGCGTCTCTCGCCCGAAAAACGAATCGAGTACATTCGACAGGTTCGCCTGCTCGTGGATGAGTTCGAGCAGATTCAAAAAGACTACGCCAACGACCCAAAGAATTTCGCCGAGTACAAGGAGCGAAGCCTCTTTTTAGAGATGATGGTTCGCGAAGCGGAGGCCATGGGCGCAGACGCGGGTGGCGGGGCGGCTTACGCGGATAAAAATCGTCGCGAAACGGCCGAGAAAGCTCGGAAAGAAAGGGCCCTGAGCGTCGCTCGTTTTCTTTCGGTGTATTCAGGATGCCCGACGAATTTGACAACTCGTCTTCCCCGAGTCACACAACACATCCTTAAAGATGGAGCGGCCCTTCAATGCTCCACGAGTGGCGCGTGCCAGCCTGGCTTCAATCGATTGGGCGGCTGGGGCTCACAATCGGTCTGCTACAAACCCGGAGTGAAAAAGGCGGAACTCGCGCGCCGTCGTGCGGCTCGAGCGCAGCCAATAAAAGTGGCGGCGTCTCCACCGGTTAAAAAAGCGGCTCGATCTGTCGCGAGTCAAGCGACCAACAAACCTCGTCCACTCGTCCGCGCCTCTGATGCCGAAGGAAAAGCTCCGGCCGCTGCCCGTACCCAGCCGCCAGCACCTGAAGATTTCGATGGTGATGCAGACGCGATTCAAGATATCGACGGCGAAGGAACGACTGCAGATGACGACAGCGCGACTCACGTAACGGATGAGAGGCGTGACAAGTTCACGATCGATAAGAACGCACAGTTTGCGATCGACGGCAAATTTGCTTCCGCGACGACCAACGATGTGACCTGCAAAGACGAACCAAGCACGCGACCGCCCGAAACTTGCACGGATAATTCGGTTAAAAAAGCGCGTCAAGCCTACTATCGGTCGACAGCACCTCACTGCTTGTATGCGGGCAATCTTCAGCATTATCGAAACAACGAGAAAAAGCCTGGAAAATGCCAACTCCCTCGTGAGTTCTGCCTCTCGAACGTTTCTTGCCGGAAGCCTGATGAATCCTATCGAGAAAAGATCGAAACTGTTCTTCGGTGTGATGATGGAAAGATCATCTGCAATCCAATGCTCTTCAATCTCGACGAGAACGACCGGGCGCTTTGCATTTCGCCTACGAAAGATGCGACGGCTGCTTGCGCGGCTCGCGCTTCACAAGTTGAGGAGGCTTGGAGCAAATCGCACGCAGACGGTTTAAAGAGCTATGTCCCTTTTATCTTTCGTCTAAAAGTGAATAAGCCAGGTGGCACATCGGCCGAAGAGAACCTTAACGGAATCGCCGACGCGTGGGATGCGTACGCCAAAGAGCTGAACGCCATCTGCCACGATGACGTCTCCAAAAACCTCTACTGTCGTGAATGCCAAATCATGAGAGCCCGCGCGGCGCAGTTGAATCTCCTAACGTTCAGGGCCGAGAAAAAGCCAGACGCCGATGGCAACTGTTACGAATTTAGTGCCATGCCGAGAACAACAAAGCCAGGGACCATGATTCCGGAGAGCAGCGTCGGCGCTGGCCGCGCGCGGTAATCATGCTACAGTGACGCCCATGTCACTGACGGTGCGACCCTTCCAAAAACATCTCGTTTCGGCTCCGCACGAGTTCGTAAGAGCGCCGAGCGTCTCGCCGCTCGATCTCGAGATCGGATGCGGAGTTGGCTGGCACCCGATCGCCTATGCGGGAGCGCATCCGGAGCGCGCGCTCATCGCGATCGAGCACACCCGTGAGAAATTCGAAAAGTTCAGGCATCGCGCCGAGCAACACGCGCTCGCCAATTTATTTCCGGTCCATGCCGATGCGGTCCGGTATGTCACTCACGCTATTGAGCCCGCGACTCTCGATCGCGTTTTTCTCCTCTATCCCAACCCCGAGCCGCGCGCCGAGAACAAGCGTTGGTTTCGAATGCCGTTCTTCGGAGAGCTCCTAACGAAGTTAAAATCGGGAGGCACGATCGAGCTGGCAACCAACATCGAGTCCTACGCCGAAGAAGCAAAGGTCTACGGCAACTATTGGAATCTCAATCTCCGCTCCGAATCTCATCCTCAACACGCACGCACCCACTTCGAAAAGAAATACTTGGAGCGCGGAGAAACCTGCTTTGACCTCATCTTCCAGAAAAACTAATCTCCCTGGAACATGGCCAAACATCTGCTTACGATCGACTCATTTTTCAAAGACGCAAAAAAAC
>CAJYIL010000022.1 GCA_913774795.1 Pseudobdellovibrionaceae bacterium | reverse complement strand
CTCTCGATCAGCCCACTCCCGTTTGCGGGTCTTTCACGCGGAACATTTGTTTGCGCTGATCTGACTCAGACACTTCCGCTGGTTGAGCGCCGGCTTGAAGGCACGGCGACATCACTCCTTCAGCACGACCGAAAACTCGCCGAGAACCTTGAAACACTGCTGCGTGAAGAGCCTCTTTCGGAGGCCGGCCTAGTCCGAACTTTAAGCGAACGCATTCCGCTCAAAGCGCTCATGTACCTCGGAAATAGTTTGCCGATTCGGGAGTGGGATCTTGCCGCAACATATGAGGGAGGCTCTCGCGCCGTCGAAGCCAATCGGGGAGTCAACGGCATCGACGGTCAGCTCTCGACCTTTTTAGGTCTCGCTCGCGAGAACGCGCCGAATTGGTGTGTGCTTGGCGATCTCACCGCACTCTACGATCTCGCGGGCCCTTGGGCATTCAATCAGCGCAAAGTCGGCTCGACTTGTCTCGTGATCATTAACAACGGCGGCGGAAAAATCTTTAACCGCATCTTCAACACGGAGCTGTTCGAAAACCGCCACTCGTACGACTTCTCGCACTTTGCAGCCCAGTGGCGTTGGTCCTATGAGAAGTGGACCGAGGTGCCTGAAAAACTCGCGGTCGTTTCAAAGCCGGTCATGATCGAACTTGTTCCCGATGCTGCCGCGACCAAGCGTTTCTGGGATCGTTACGATGCCCTCTTCAACTAAGACGATCGTCGCTCTCAGTGGCTTTCTCGGCCGATCGCAAGATTGGTCGATGATCGAAGATCTGGCACCCGAAGGCTGGCAGCTTCACGCCGTCGATCCGACAGCGGAGATCGCAAACTTTGATGCGTGGGCCGGGCAGTTCAATGACCGCGTCGCCTCGCAGATCGACGGCGAGCGTGTTCTGCTCGGGTATTCAATGGGTGGCCGATTAGCGCTTCATGCGCTGATCAATCGACCTTCGCTCTACAAGGGAGCCGTGATCGTTTCGGCGAATCCCGGTTTGGTGAACGACGACGAGCGCTCGCTTCGACGTCAAGCCGATGACGTCTGGGCTTCGAAGTTTCTTCAGGAACCTTGGTCCTCGTTGATGCAAGAGTGGAACGCGCAAAGCTCTCTTCGTGCTCCGAGCTCCGTTCGACCGGAGTCGATTCCGATTGTCAGACGCGAATCTGACTTTGATCGCGCGACCCTCGCCCACGCGATGAGAACGTGGTCTCTCGGCAATCAAAAGAATCTTCGACCTGAACTCGATCGCATCCCAGTCCCGGTCACGTTTGTGACGGGCCAAGACGACCTTAAATTTACGTCGATCGCACGCGAGTGGCTGAGCGAGTCTCGTCAGAGCGAAAGATCTCACGAGATCATCGCGAGTGCCGGTCACCGAGTGCCGTGGGATGCGCCAGTTCAGTTTCGCGCGATTCTTGCGAAGTCCCTCGCGCGCTGGTAGCGTCGCAGGCCTATGAAAAGTCCCGCTCAAAGTTGGATCCTCGCCCTCCGGCCCAAGACCATGACGGCCGCCCTTGTTCCGGTCATCGTCGCGACCGCGCTCGTAAAAGCTCACGGTCTGCCGGTTCTGTGGTGGATTTCGATTTGTGCCGCGCTCTCCGCTTGCTTCATCCAAATCGGGACAAACCTCGTTAACGACGCACTCGATTTCCACAAAGGCGCCGACACCGAAACTCGCATTGGTCCTCAGCGAGTGACGCAGTCGGGGCTTTTGACATCGAAGCAAGTGATGCTCGGCGCAGCTCTCTGTTTCATCGCCGCAACGGCACTCGGTGTTCCTCTTGTTCTTCAGGGAGGATGGCCCATCGTTGCCATCGGTCTTGTTTCGATCGCTCTTGCTTACGGCTACACGGGTGGTCCGTACCCTCTGGCGTATAAAGGCTTAGGCGAGTTGTTCGTGATCTTGTTCTTCGGACTCGTCGCCGTCGCAGGTACCTTTTACCTGCACGCCGGTTTCGTCGACCTCACGTGCCTCATCGCTGGTCTTCAAGTGGGATTTCTCGCGACAGTTTTGATCGCTATTAACAACATGCGAGACGCCCCTCAGGACGCACTCGTTGATAAACGGACACTTGCGGTTCGCTTCGGATTAAACTTCGCCCGCATGGAAATCGCGTTTTTCGTGATCGCGCCTTTTTTACTCGGGATGTTCTGGTATCCCAAGATGTTTAACGCGCTCTTTTTGCCGTTCGTCTCGTTCCCATTTGCGAGACGCGTTTTGGTGGGAGTCATGCAGAACGAGCCGTCGCCTTTGTTCAATCGCTTCCTTGCGATGGCCGCTGGTCTCCAGATGGTCTTTGGATTAGGCTTGGCGTTAGGTCTCTGGTTTAAGTAACTCCGCCTCAAGGAAGCCCCGATGAAAATCTGGCATTCAGATTATACGCTGACTCCGCGACTCGCCTCTCTCGGTGGTCACGCGAAACCTCGGCCCCGCGAAGGGGCTCTCATTCGTGTCGAGCATGATGATGGTTCAATCGGCTACGCTGATGTTCATCCCTGGACCGAGCTCGGTGATGAGCCGCTCGCCATCCAGATGCAAAAGCTCGCAAACTTCGAGACGACCGAGCTAACTCAGCGTTCACTTGAGCTTGCCGCTCTTGATTCCGAATCTCGCCAGGCCGGCGTTTCGGCTTTCCAGAGTTTGAAAATTCCCGACTCTCATTTCTTGATCACAGATTTAAAAAAGGGTTTTCAGGCCGAGCTCATGCGGGCGTTCGATGAAGGTTATTCGACTTTGAAAATCAAAGTCGGGCGCTCGGTTCTGTCTCTCAATGAAGACCGAGTCACGCTTGAGAAGTCGATTGCAACGCTCCAAAACTTTCGTCTTCGTTTTGATTTCAACTCCCAGCGAAATCACGTCGAAGTTCAAGAGTGGCTTCAGTCGTTGAGCCCCGCTCTTCGTCAATCCATCGAATTTCTCGAAGACCCTTGCCCATGGAATTTAGGCAACTGGGCACAGCTCCGCGAACAAGGTCACGTGCCGCTGGCGATCGACCACGAGTCCGAAGAGATTTTTTCGAACACGGAGCCAGGGCCCGTCGCGCAATTACTCGCCGACGCCATCGTGAAACCTGCGGTCCAAGATCCGAACGAAGTTGTGAACCAAGCTTTGAAATACGTCGTGACATCTTACCTTGATCATCCGGTTGGGCAGATGGGCGCGGCACTTGAGGCGGGTTATCTTTCACAGCGCGTTCGCGTCGGCGTTTGCGGATTACTTTCGCATACGTCTTACGAAAAAAACGCTTACAGTGAAGTCTTCCCGTCAAAAGGTCCCACGCTAACCCCAAGTTTGGGAGAGGCGGGCATCGGCTTCACCGACCTCCTCGAGAAAGAAAACTGGCAGGAGCTCTACGCCTAGTGCTCGATCTGGAGTTCGTCCGAAACCAACTCTTGCTGAACCCGCGCCTTCCGCGCGCAGAGCGCGAACGATTTGAAAATGCGTGGGCTTCGTTGGTTGAAGGGCATTACTCTTACCACGTCGGTCTCACCACATCAGGTTCAAGCGGCTCACACGGCAAAATCATTCTTCTTTCTAAGAACGCTCTCGAGGCCAGCGCACAAGCGGTGAACGAGAGGTTTGCCGTCGTGCCCGATGATGTCTGGTTCAAATCTCTTCCGTCATTTCATGTCGGAGGTCTGGGAATTCTCATTCGCGCGAAGTTGAGCGGATCACATGTGTACGAAGATAGAAGCGAGAAGTGGAAGGTGCACGACTTCATCGAGCAGGTAAAAGCGTCAAAGGCGACGTTGATCCCACTTGTTCCAACGCAAGTATTTGATCTCGTCCAGCATCATGTTGCGGCACCCAAGCACGTGCGCGCGGTCATCGTCGGCGGTGGGCGCTTCGAAGAGTCACTGCGATTGCGCGCTCTTGATCTCGGCTGGCCCTGCCTGCCGAGTTACGGGATGACGGAGACGAGTTCACAAATTGCGACCGCGGTCTCAACAGAAGATCCGCGACTGCAACTCCTCTCGCACGCCGAAGCTCGAGTGTCGACCGATGGGCGTTTGGCCGTGAAGGCGGCTTCGCTTTTGACGGCCCAGATCACGTTCAAAGATCAACCGGAGCTTCATGATCCGAAGATCGATGGGTGGCTCATCACCGAGGATCATGCGCGGGTTGAGGCGGGTGTGCTCACGATCGACGGCCGCACGCAAGATTTCGTGAAGATCGGCGGAGAAGGCGTGAGCGTCGCGCGGCTCGAGGAGAAGCTAGAAGCTCTCAAGCTCACCTTGCGCATAGGCTTCGATGCCGCACTGGTGGCGGCTTTTGACGAACGACTGGGCTCAATTATCGCGCTCTTGGCAACATCGGCCGAGTCCGCGAAATTGGTCGAAGAATTTAACGGCCAAGTTGCCCCGTTTGAGCGCATCCGCACCGTTCGCGAGGTCGTTGAAATCCCTCGATCCCCGCTGGGCAAACTCTTGCGAGCGGCGGCGCTTGAATTGGTTGGTCTGCGGCCCCCGCATCCTTGACTTCAAGCTCCAGGTCGCCGACAAAAATCTTCAATGAGACGTCTGAAAATCTACGATGACCGCGACTTTCCGGCCTATTTGCCGAAGTTGAACAACCTCTACGACGATCTCTTCGCCGACGGCAAAGGCTTCAGGTCGGTGCTCGTGCAGAAGGTCTCAAAACCTCTCGGCCTCTCTGAGTCTTTGGTTCTTCTGCTGTGTCAGACAATCGAGTTCATCCACAACGCGTCTCTCTTGCACGATGATCTTATCGATCGTTCGCACTTAAGACGTAACAAGCCTGCGGCCTGGACGAAGTATACGCCCGAGTACGCGGTCTTGGCGGGCGACTACCTCCTCGCTCGCGTGATGGTGAATCTGTCATCTCACGGCAACGTCAAGCTGATCCAGCTGACCGCTCAAGCCATCTCAGATCTTCTCGAAGGCGAGTGGATCCAAGACTCGCTCGTTCGTGACTTCGACATTTCGGTTGAGCAGCTCGACCGTGTCCACAACTTGAAGACGGGTTCGCTCTTCAAGTGGTGCCTACGCGGTCCGTTCGTCGCCGCCGAGATTTACGACGCCGAAATTCACGCGCTCCTTGAAGAGTGCGGCACGATTCTCGGCGTGCTGTTCCAACGCTCCGACGACCTTCTCGATTTCGACGTGCGCAATTACGAGAACAAAGCGGTTCTCGGCGATTTAAAATCGGGCTACCTCAACTCGTTCGGCGTTTTTCTCACGCGCGATCTTGCGCCGGAGACACGACAAGCGTCTTTTAAAGCGCAGTCACTCGGTGAGCTGAAGTCGATCATCACGGAGGCCCACTTTGAGGCGCGTTTGGCGGCTTTCGACCGGATGAACGTTTCGTTGATCGAGCTCTACGAGCACCAACTCGAACGTCTCCGTCAACTTCTGCCGACTCAAGCAAAGCCAATCGTCGACGAGCTTCTGCCGCTCTCGAAGC
>CAJYIL010000021.1 GCA_913774795.1 Pseudobdellovibrionaceae bacterium | reverse complement strand
CGACGAAATTCTATTTCGTAGCTCTGACCCGTTTTCAAGCAGGCGTCCCACGTTTTGTTCACACGCTCTAGGTCATCGGGATGAATTTCAATGGCAGGAATGTCTCCCGAACTCGAACGAGGCTGGTTCGCAAACTCATACCACCGATCATTGCACCACTGGGTTTTTCCGGTAGCGTCGGCGGTCCAGATCAACACCGGTAGAGAGTTCGCGATTTGTTTGAGTGTCGCCTCCGACTCGAGGCGCAGGTTTTCGTTCCTGACACGCTCCGTGACATCCATATGAATCACGGTGATGCCGATCATCTCACCCGAGCGATCCTTGAGAGGGTAATATCCTGGGCACAAACATCGCTGTACCAATTTCCCATTTAGATCAGTCGTTGAAAAACAGAACTCATTTCCCTGAACAGGCTCTTGGGTTGCCCAAACCTTCTCTAGAAAAGGCATAAAGTTTGCCGTCTCCTCGTTCGTAAAAACGTCGGATACTCGTCGTTCAAGACAGCGGCGTTTCGTTAGCGACGAATAAGCCTCGTTGGCAAAGACGTAAAGATATTCTCGACCGATCAGCACGGCCATCGGCAGAGGAGCGCGCCCGAAAAATTGGTCAAGTTGATGGTCAGCTTCATTGAACTTTCGCATCAACTCGTCGAGCTTTCGCTTACCGCTGCGTGTTCGTATGTGCGCGAAAGAAGAAAGGACCGATTCGTTTGCAATGTTGAATGCGCGATTGAGCCGACTTCTCGTAAGGTTCGACAGCGGAGGATAGGGCTTAAAAAAATCGGCGATCGCATGTTGGAGAAGAGCGAGGTCTTTCAGACACGAACTCAACCGTCTCGTCGGAAAATCTGAATGGTGGCCCGTACAAGCATCTCTCAAGACGAATTTTAGGCGAGCGCGCGCCAAGCTCGCTGAAGTTGAGTTCGAAAGGTGATCGCAGAGAAAGAGAATAAGATCAGGAAGGTGATCGGAGACCGATCGCGAGAGTTGCTGCGAACTCAATGGTTTCGCACGCCAAGTGGCGATAATGCTGACTAAATTCTGCCGCAAGATGCGTGCGGCCTCGCGTGGCGAGAGTCGATTCTCTTTTTGCGTAGGCACAAAATTCTCCCCGATTTAGGGGATGAATTCTAGCAGCGAACATAAACTAATTAAATTGAACAAGTGTTATATTAATAGCCTTTGGCGTGACGAACTTCCAGGCAGCCAACTCGGCGCTCGAGACCGTCAGTCACGTTATCTGATTATTTTTGAATGCTTGTTGAATTGGCGGATTCTTCGCTTCCGCCGTTATTTCGCAAGTTTGGATGACATTGTAGCCAGCGTGAAGCCATCACAGAGTGTCACCCTGTGAAAAACCCCACGACCTTTCCCATTATCTGATCTTCCGGCAAGAACTTAAGCTGATCGGTGACCCCTTGGATTTCGATTCCGGCAAGTCTGATATAGATTTGCATGGTCTCTAAATCCTTCCAGCCACAGATCTTTTGGATCTGAATTGGCGGAACACCTGTTCGTATCAGTTGCGTCGCAAAGCAAGCACGAAGCGTATGGAACTTGATGCTTGGAAGGCCGATCATTTTGCAAAAGCCCCGAAGGATTTTTGCTTCAATGCCTTTTTCCCAACCGCTTAAGCGTGGCAACACTTCTGCACGATTCCCTGCCGCTAGCTTCAATTCCTTAAGAATCAATTCTAACTCAGGAGAGATTGGAATTTGCCGCCAGCAACCAGACTTGGTGCACTTATAGCTTCTCGTTCGTGTGTTGTAGGATCTTGAGAGTGTAATGATCTTGTTCTCAAAATCCACATTACTCCAGGTGAGAGCGTACAATTCGCCATTTCTCATTCCGGTCAAAAGAGCCGCTGCCCACACCTGATACCACGCATGATTTGTTTGCTTCGCGGTTCGTAAAAGCAGGGTTTTACGCTAGGCCGCTATTCATTTGGTTTTGGAGCAGCAGAGCATCAAGGCTTTTCTTCCGCAGCAAAGCCCCCTAGGGTAGTTCGGGAGGTTGTGATGAACAAAGTATTCAACTGGTGCTCAATAATCGTGACGCTGGCGTTGTTTCCGCTCGTGTCGAACGCTGCGGATGAAGTCGTTTACGAATATGTGCTTGCAAGCAATATCAAAATCTCCGGACTCTGGAACGATGCGACTGACGTCGGTCGGATCGTTATCAAAAAGAATGGCGTCGAGAAAACTCTTCTTTCATGCGCGGATGGACGTTTTCCATTCGACGCCTATGAGGAAGCAATATCTCCAGATAGAAAATGGATTGCATTGCCCTTTCTTGGTAAAACAGTTGTTGTTGATTCAATCACCGAAAAAATTGAGTTCCTCGGCATAGCCTATCCACTCACTTTTTGGACCTACGACTCCTCTAGACTTCTCTTCAGTGATCTAAAGCAAACGTCGATTGGCGTAAGGACCCTGGGCTACTTCGATGTTGCCACCCGAACTCAAAACATTTTAGCAGATCGCACTTACGTAAATCGCCAATCTGTACGCGACATTAAATACTCCGCTAATTTTGACTACGCAATTTTGCCGGTTGTGCCTGCAAGCGGGTATGACAAAGTTCCATGCGAAAACCTGCGAAGATGCAACATCTTAGTTAGCCTCACCCCCGCAAAACCATTTGTCCTATTTGGTTCGATCAACGGTAGCGTTCAAAGTTTTAATAGCGACTCCACGTACGCCGCTTACCTAGAGAACGACGATATTGGAGTCGTCGAACTCAGTATGGCTCGAAAATTAGTTCTCGATTCCATCCCAAAGACGCCAGACTCTGTCGCGCGCTTCTTGAAATTCAAATCAGCGAAAGCTCTCGAACTCGAAACGGTGGAATGCACGAAGTGGGACGTCCAATATAGCTCATGTTCTCAAACACGATCGGTTTTTAAGACATACCCGCTACCTTAATTAACGGAGCAATCTTCTGAATCAAAAACACTAGTTACGTGATCGATCAAAAAAGCAAAGAGCTGCTCAAACACGAGCGGCTCTTTTTGTTTCACTCTAGATCACACGCATTTCCGTGCAATCCACATAATTCAAACCGAATGACACCAACATCCGTGAACTCGTCACTTATGGAGCCAGCGTGTAGCCAAGCTGAAGCCAACTTCTGTGATTTCATGTGATGAACCGTGATTAAGCTCCACCCGAACGATCTCTAAGTGATTGAAACCTTGCATCTGTATTTTTCGTGATTTACGTTCGGTCAGCCAAACTTGCTGAGTAATAATGGCGGAGGGGGTGAGATTCGAACTCACGGAACCCTTTCGAGTTCGCCGGTTTTCAAGACCGGTGCCTTAAACCACTCGGCCACCCCTCCGTAGAAGTAGCGTGGTTAGGAAGAGGCAGAATAGAGATCAGGCCTCCGAGACTCAAGCTGCTTTTTAGGAAAAACGCACCGCAACCCTCAGGCGCCGGGTGCGACCATGATGTACAGGCGCAGGCAGATGCCCAAAAGCACGCAAATCAGATCAAAGATCGCGACGGCGGTCAGGCTCCAGGTCTTGGCCAAACGCATGAAGGCCGCCACCGTCACCACGATCACGAAGAGAAAGGCAAAGAGGCTTTCGCTCTCCGATTTTCCCATCATTTCTAGCATTACGAGGGCGAAAGTGAGGCCCAGGATCGTTCCCGACAAAAGCTTCACCGAAAACAAAAATACGTCGCCCGAGGTCTTCTTCAGGCCCGATTGCATTTTTCCGACGAATTCGCTCATGACTTACTCCCCGACATCCAAGTCGCCCGCCCGAACGCGCTGTTCGCGGCGTTCGATCTCCGCGCGATCCGGCGCGGCTGGCATCAGCTTTAAGTATGTATCATAGGCGGCGATCGCTTCGTCCGCCATGCCTTTCATCTGGAAAATCGCGCCCTGCTCTTTGTAGACGTCTGGATTTCCCGACTCGATCGACTGCGCCTGTTTTAAAAGAGATTGAGCGGAGTCGAGTGCGCCCGAGAGCCTGTAGCACCGAGCCATTTTCGTTAAAAGTGAAGCGTCTCTTTGACCCCGCGCTGCTTGTTGATACTCGGCCGCGCAGTTCGAGTACTGCTTCAGCGCAAAGTACGCCTCTGCGGCTAAAATGTAAGAGTCCCGAAGACCAGGATTGATCTCACGCTCACGAGCAGTTTCTTCAAGCGCCGCTTTCGCATCCCCGGTTCGCAGATACATTTGACCAAGCGCCACGTGCGCGCGCGGGAATCGAGAGTTGATCTTAAGGACGCGCTCGAATTGTTTAAGGGCTTCTTTTGGTTTTCCGACTTCAGCATAGAGCTGACCCGAAAAATAAATCGGATCGGCATCTGACGGATCCAAAACCGCCGCTCGCAAAAACGCTTCCAGAGCCTGGGCCTGTTTGTTTTGGGCCTGAAGCGACTTCGCCAATCCCATCAGAGCTTTTTTATTATCGGAATCGAGCGTGAGCGCCTGTTGATAAGCTTGCTCCGCGGGAATGTAACGAAGATCAGAGAGGTAGATGTCTCCGAGCGCGATTCGGTAATCGATCGCGGCTTGCGGAATCTGCGTTCCCTTCGTGATGACGAATTTGTTGATTAGGCTCATCATGTAAGTCACGCCGGCTTCGACTCCGCGAAGGCCGGCTTGCGCTTTTCCGAAGAGAGTTTGAGCTTCGGTTGAGTTGTAGTCGAGATCGATCGCTCGCGCGGCGAATCGCTCGGCCGCTTGAAAGTCTCGAAGACCGATGTTGGCCTTCGCCATGATGAGATAAGTTTCGATATCGGATTCGTAAAGTTTAAGTGCGCGTGTTCCGTATTGAACCGCGCCTTTATAGTTGTTCCGTATGAGTTCGACGTTCGCGAGTCCGCGGTACACTTCGTAGCTGTTTGGCTGAATGCGTTGCGCCTTCGACATGATTTGCGTTGCCGACTGAAAATCGAATCGCCGCGCGTAGTACTCTGCCAAGTAAACATAAGCTGAAATTAATTGAGGATCCGCGGCCGTCGCTTTTTTCATCCACTCGATCGCATCGGTCGTTTGATTCAACGCCCACAGACAACGAGCCGCTTTCATCGCTGAAACTCCGCTCTTCGGATCGGCCTCGAACGCAGTCTTATATTGCGCCTGTGCTTGAAAGTAGTCGCCTTGCTGGTAGTACTGATCTCCTAAGACGATGAGGCCTTGAGCTTCTTTCGGGCCGGGTGCCGAGACTTTTCCGTTCAGTCGCTCCGCCATCGCTTTGGCTTCAAGGTTTGCCGCGCTGAGCTTGTACGCTTTCATCGCGTACTCGGCCGCCTTCGTCGTCAGGTTTTTGCTCTCCTGAATTTTCGCAAGACCGAGCCAACCCGCCGACGCGATCATATCTGGAATTTTCTCTTTTCCGTCGAGCGCGGTTTTAATCAGCGCGCCGCCTTCGTCAGGGTGTTGGAAGATCGTGGCTTCCATGAGACCCAACTCGATTTTCGCTACCGGGTGCTGAGGAACCTTTTCGATCACGCTTCGGTAAAGTTCAGACGCCTCGGGATATTTTCTCGTTCTTTGCTTCGAGCGAGCTTCTTCGACCGTGATCTTCTGCCAAGCAGGCCACAAGACTTTGGCTTGCGCGAAATAATTCGCCGCCGAATCGTAATCACGAACCATCGTGTAGAGGTCACCACGAATCTCGAACAGCACCGGCGTTTGCGACTCTTCGACAAGCATGCTGTCGGTGAGGCTTTGAGCGTCGCGATTACGGCCGTTCAACATGAGCTGCACGATCTCGCACGTCACGCCCGAGCGACCCGCCGGATCAAGCCGCTTCGTCTCTTGCATGACCATCGAGACTGTTTTCAGATCTTGCGAGTCTTGATACGCGTATGGCCAAAGCTCGCGGTACGTCAGGCACAGAAACGCGAGACGCTCGGCATTTTTAGCGGCCATCTCCGGCTTTCTCGACATGCCTTCGACAATTTCAACAAGTTCGTTCTGCGCTGTCTGATACGACTTGTACGTATCGAGCTGAAACGATTGAAGAGCTCGGCGGTATTTTTCATTCACCGCGGCCTCTGCGATCTCAGGCGCGCCTTTACGTGGCTGCAGGAGGTGAACGCGGTTGGCGTTTTTCGGCGGTGGATTCTCACCGTCGATAACAAAAATGTAGAGAACGAGAATGACCGCAAGTGCGATCAAGACTTTAGGAATGAGGTGACTTCCCCGAGCGGCCTTCGCTTCTTTCTCCTCGATCTTTTTGAGATCGGTGAGCTCCAAGTTTGGAGCATCTTGAAGGCCGACCGTCGGCTTCGTCGCACCCGGAAACGCGATTGCATTGGTCTTCGTGGCTCCGCTGGCAACGGGAGCATTCACTTGCGTTTTAGTTAGCGTTTTGAGCTGCGTGACCGAAGCACCCGTTCTCTGACCAATGTTCGTCGAGCTTTGTCCCGTCGGCTGCGGGATGAGGGACGAAGGTGTTTCGCGACTCACTTGACCTGAGCCAGGATCCGTCAACTCGCCGCCGGGAACGATGTCCTTTTTCGCCGTCACTTCGGCGTTGAAAATCGTTTCGTCGTTGCGACGCTGCTGTTGACCCTCTTGGACTAAAACATCCAGGAGACGATCGTAGAATTCAGGCGTTTTTGAAATCGGAACCCACTGGCCACCCGGGAAGCTTGCGACCTGTTCTCCACCCACGTAGTAGCCCCGCTCGATCTGTTCCAGAATTTGGGCCGTGGTGTAAGGACCCCAAATTTTTCCTTCGCTCTCTTTAACGATCCATCGTTTTTCGTTAGGCGAAGCGGGCATGCGTGGTTCCATTTCGGACTAAAGCGGGTGGTTCCAACTTGGGCCGAAACCGTTTTGGGTTCACTTTTGAAATCAGCATTTAGTCTACGCGAACGCGCGGTCACGCAACAGATTGCACCTCGCAAATTGGACCATGGCGAAGTCGCTTGCATCGATGGTTGGCATCACGCTTGCTCTAGCAGGTTCATGTGAAAGCACTCTCGAGATCAAACAAGTGGCGCGCCGTTCTCATCATGGGTTACATCGCGGCTGTTTTGTTGTTCTCCGGCCTCGCTCGAGCGGATCAAGGTCTCCTCGACGGGGTCGTCTCGATTTTCGGATTTTGAACTGAAGTTCGCTCTTAAGCCCCTCCAATTTTGAGGGCGAGCTTCATCAGAATAAAGGCTGCCCAGGCCCCTCCTGAGCACCTTTCTTTTCTTGAGCCTGACTTGGCCCCTCCAAGTCAGGCTTTTTTTTCGCGCGCAGGGTCCGCAAACAGAAACACCCCGACTCTCGTCGAGGTGTCCTTGAACTCAATCTTTCTGTGATCGCTTAATCGCCTTTTGCGCGCGAGATCTTCGCGCCCAGCGACGAGAGTTTGTCTTCGAGTTTTTCGTAACCGCGATCGAGATGGTAGATGCGGTTGATATTCGTTTCGATTTTCGCAACCAAGCCAGCAAGCACCAAAGATGCCGAAGCACGTAGATCGGTCGCCATCACGGGTGCACCGGTCAACTGACCTGGCCTTCCGCGAACCACCGCGACGCGCGACTTCGGAGTGATGTCGGCGTTTAAGCGTAAGAGCTCTTGGACGTGCATAAAGCGATTTTCGAAAACAGTTTCGGTGATGACCGAGGTGCCTTCTGCGACGGTCGTCAGCGCCATGAACTGCGCTTGAAGATCAGTCGGGAACGCCGGGTGCGGAGCGGTTGTCACGTCAACCCCTCGCC
>CAJYIL010000020.1 GCA_913774795.1 Pseudobdellovibrionaceae bacterium | reverse complement strand
GGATGCGGCCGATCTCAAAAAATACGGGCTTGATACGCCGGTTTTCGCTCTTCACGTCGTCAGTGCCAATAAAGATCAATTGACCAAGCTCGGCAGCGTTCGGGCGTTCGACGGATCGCTCTACGCTCAGACCGAAGGTGATTCGAAAGTTCATCTTGTGAGTTCAAGCTGGGATTCTCTTCTCTCGAAACTTCCCGCGGATTTTCGAGACACGAAACTTTATCACGGTGCGATGACGACCGAATTCGATCAAATCAAAGTCAGCGGTAAAAATGCGTATGAATTTTCGCGCAAAGACGGCCTTTACCAAATGAAAGACGCGACGGAGCCTGTCGATCAGAAGGCTGTGAGAGCCTGGCTCGAGCAAATCAAAGCTCTTCGCGGGGCCGCTTTTATCGAGACACCCAAATCCGGCTTCAAGCCAGAAACGACGATCAGCTTAAAAGGGGAGGGTGTCGATTACGCGCTTCAAGTTGCGCCCGATCGCGATCATCCTCAGCAATTCGAAGTCACTAGCACGGATTTGCCCGGGGGTCTGAAATCTCGTGTGCTCGCAAGCCCTCGCGCGCTTGATTCGATCCTCCTCAAACCAGAAGCGTTCTTCGATTCGAAATCACCGTTCCGGTTTGATCCGGGTCAAGTTTCGATCGTACGAATCAAAGACGGCGGCGAAACGAAAGAGACAAAAGTTGATCCGGCAAAGCCCGATGACCTGATTCAGGCGATTGCCAATTTAGCAGTCGTTCGATACCTGGGCGTATCGCCCGCGCGAGAAAAGAAATTTTCTTCTCGTTTATCTCTGTTAAAGTCAGACGGGAGCCTCGTGTTCGATATGGCATGGGGCGACGCTGTTGTCGAAAAGTCTGAAGCGGGTGTCGAGTCGCGAGTCATTCCGGTCAAGACGAGTCTTTCGAAACAAATCGTCGGTGTACCTGAAAAGCTTATCGCCGCGATCGCCGGGAAGGGGCGCTGATGTTCGATCTTGAAGTTAAATCACCCACGCGAGTCGATCTCGCGGGCGGAACACTCGATTGCTGGCCGCTTTATCTCTTTCTCGATAATCCCGTAACGGTGAATGTCGCGATCGACATTTTCACCTACGCACATCTGAAAGAGCGTGACGATCTCAAGGTCGAACTTCATTCGAACGATTTGAACGCGCGAAAGACGTATGCATCCTTGAACGAGTGCTTGGCCGATAAAGAGCCAGCCTTCGAGCTCGTTCGCGCGCACCTTGAATTCTGGAAGCCCAAGAAAGGCTTCTCGCTCAGCACGAGATCTGATTCTCCCGTCGGGGGAGGTCTCGGAGGTAGCTCAAGTCTCTGCATCTCTCTTCTCAAAGCATTCTCCGCGTGGATGGATCACCCTTTGCCCGAGAGCGATATGGTGCGAATCGCGTCGCATATCGAAGCGCAAATTCTTCTGAAGCCCACGGGCACGCAAGATTACTTCCCGCCGATCCATGGCGGTCTTAATTTTATTCAGTACGGAGTGCCGGGTCCCAGAGCCCACGTGCATCCGATTGATCAAGAGGTCTTCCGCGATCGCTTCTTGCTCGTTTACACGGGGCGCTCTCACCATTCAGGCATCAACAACTGGCAGGTGATTAAGCAGTGGCTCGACGGAGACGAGAAAACTCGCTCCGCCATGTCACGCTTGGCCGATATCTCAAAACAGATGAAATTAGCCATCGAAGAAAATCGCGTGAGCGATCTTCCGAAGATTTTCGCGCAAGAATATGAAGCTCGCACGATGTTGAGCGAAGGCTTCTCCTCGCCTGAGATTCGGAAGCTCAACGAGATCGCGAAATCCGAGGGTGCGATTGCGAAAATCTGCGGAGCGGGCGGCGGCGGCTGCGTTTTGATTTGGTGCCCAGATCGACAGATCGAAAAGGTGAAAGCGGCTCTCGCAAAAACCGAGTTCCAAGTTCTGCCGACGCGGCCGTGGGAGCACAGCGCATGACAAAAGGGCGGGGCGCTAAAAAGAAAGCCTCGCGTGCGCCAAGATCAAAATCTCTTCGCGCGAAGGTCAGCAAAGTCAAAACGACGGCGAAGCGCGCCGGTTCTACTCACGCGCCTCCACTCAAAGTAGTTCGCTTCGCCGGGGTTGCACTCGGCGGAGGCAAAACCGATAAAACCGCCGTCGCGATTCTCGATTATTTCCCGGATCAAAACCGCGTGTTCCTCAGAGGCCTTCGAGAGAAGGTCGCGGGAAGACACGCGGCAAAACCTGGTGATGAAGTGACCGCCGACGAAGCGCTTCTCTCGATCCTCAATGAAGAGGAAACAGATCTTTCGATTATCGCGTTCGACGTTCCGCTGACTTTGCCGGTCAGTCTCGGCGGCACGGTAAAAGATGAAGAGCGGGTGCTCGCTTGGATGCGTAAGCAACACGCCAGCCGCGCGAAAGAAAAACGCCCGAATAAGATGTTCACCCCTTACACCGAGCGCGCCGCAGAGATCTACATCGCAAATCAGCTCGAAGAACCGTTTCACCCTCCGCATGCCATGGGTTCCAATGCGGCTCCCCTGACGGCACGGGCGCAGTACTTAAAGAAGAGACTTAAGCAAAAGCTGATCGAAACCTACCCAAAACTCACGTTGTGGCGAATTGGGCAGACGCTGCAGATCCAAAAAAGCTATCTTCGTTTTCACCGGCACGCCGTCGATTCGGATGAAGCTCGCCATCACATTCTCCAAAAGCTCATGGAGAAAGAGTTCACATTCATCTATCAACAAGACCTAAAGACGATGGTTGAAAACAACATCGCGTTCGAAGCTTTGCTCTGCGCGCTGACGGCGTTTCTGCATTATCGTGGGCAGACCGAAAAACGCCCGAGAGACTTCCCGAAGTCTGAAGCCTGGATCGAATTTCCGGTTGAGAACATTCGGTGGTTCTAGCGCCGAAAAGAGATCAGCCCTTCGGTGCTAAACAAAGACCTTGCATCAGAATCTTGTTTGTCCACGAGAAGAATCCGAGACTTGTCGAAAACTGGGTCGTAATTCCGGTGATGACACCGGTCGGGCACTCGCTCATCAATTTTTTGTAAGCGTCGTCTACGTAGTCAGTGTTCCCGGTAAAACCCAGCACGACAAACTGCTCGGTCGAAGCTTTCACACGTCGACCGTCTTTCAAAGATCGACCGGGATTAAAATCAGAGACATGGACCTCGTGAATCGAATGCGCGCAGCCGGTCGTCATTAACAAAGCGGCAGTCAAAAAGAGCGCGGCCGTTTTCATTAGTTGATCTCCGGTGCGACATCCATCGCCGACTCAGAATTCACCGTCGACTCAACCGACGATGGCTGACGACGGTTGGCGCGCGGCCCTGCATTCGCCGATCGGGCGTTGTTGCAGTAGCCGGTCGCGATCACGCGTTTTGTAAACACGATCAAGTAGCTCGTGGTTTGGTCTTTCGTCAGAATTCCTGAAACGACGCCGTTCGGGCATTGGCGTTTCAAGTCGTCGACCAACGGATCGATGTAGTCGTTGTCGAAGTTAAAGCCCAAGAAAATCGTTCGCGAAACCTCGGCTCGCACAGGTTGGCTACGTTGAGAGGGAATCGGAGTGAGCGAAACCGAATTGATGTGGGTGCAGCCGTTCACGAGCAAAAGGGCGACAAAAAGCTTTTTCATTTCGAAACTCCGTTAACTTGAGCGACTGGATTGGCGTCGAGACAAAGGCCGGTGACTTTGACGATTTCTCCCGAGATGACCGGATATTTGCGATCTTCACGGATGGACATCAAATCGGTGACCTGACCCGACGGGCAGTTTTCATAGATGCGGTCGAGCAGGCGCTCGGCATAGCGTTCGCTGTAAACCGGGTTACCGGTGCGGGGTCCCATCTGAAAGAGTGCAATGATCGCCGCCGCATCACCGAGCGCGTTGCCAGCACGTGAGTTCGTCACTCGCGCGATTTGGCCGATCTCCTCGGCGCTGACACCGGTTTCACTCATCAAGATGACGAACGGCTTACCGGAGCGGCCTTGGCGATTGTCGATTTGACCGAGCTGGGCGTGGTGAAGACTGGCGCAGCCGGACATGAAGGCGAGTGCGATGAAGAGGCAATGAAAACGCGTCATGTGATGATGTTTCAGGGGATGCACGCGAGTTGCAAGCATAAGAGAATCTGAGGCCAAATGTAGCCAAAATAACGCTTCCCACCGGAGCGAAGCTCATATGAAACTGGCGTCATGCTTCGCTCTTTTTTGTTCGCAGTCTGGCTCGTGATCGCCACCGGTCTCAGCGCTCACGCGCAAACCGCCGATCATCAACTCATCCGCCGGATCGCCGTATTCCCGTTTTCGGTTCCGCGCGATCTCGCCGCTGCCGGTGATGAGGGCTGGTGGCAAGCGCGTGAAGAATTTGCGTCAACTCGCCGGTTCTTGGTCGGCAGCAAGCAATTCCTGATTAAGTCCGACGTCTTCCAACCGCGCCGCGATCTCGAACCTGCCGATGCGATTATTCTCGGTAAACTTCTCGATGCTCACGCGCTCGTCACGTTCCAAATGCAGGATCGCCGTTTGCTGATGACCGTTTACGACGGCGGAAATGGCGTCACGATCTGGAGACGAGGACTCACGCTTCATCCATCGCTGCCCATGGCCGAGCAGTTACCGCAAATTGCAAAACGAATGGTCGACGACTTCGTCTCGACGATTCCGTACCAAGGGTTCACGATTATCGATTCGTTGATCGGGCAGGCGGTGTACGAAGAGGGCGATGTGAAGCTCGCGCAGATCGATCTCGGCATCACGAGCCAAGCCGCCATCGGCGATGTTGTGCAATGGATTCGCATCACCGGAACGACGATGGAGCCCCTCTTTCAGGGCGGTAGCAAAACCGTCGTCTTCGCTGAGGGCAAGATCGCCAAGATTGAACAGGGCATCGCGGTCGTCGAAATTCAACGCGCCTCGAGCCTCAAGGACCTCAAAGAGTTTTCGCTCGTGCGTGTTCCTCGCGAAGCCGATCGTCTCGCAAAGGCTTACGTGATCCGCGACAATCCGCGAACCACACTCTCGGCCGACTTGGTAGCGCCCGAGGCCGCACCGATGGAGCAAATCTCGAAAGAACGTAAACCGCTCGCGACAACACTCTCGATCATCACGAGCGTTGCGGCATTTCTCCTTTTGGCCTTCTAGCGATGGCTGATTGGAAAACGCGCTCACAAATTCTGGGCGATGTCGTGTTCTTTCGCTACGGGGCGACCGAGGTCGAAAAGTCGTTCAACGAAGTTTACGTCTGGGACATCGATAAAACTTATCTCGATACGAGTTGGGGAAGCCCGCGCGAGCTCATCAAGACGGCGCTCGAGAAAGCATTCCAGAAAAGAAATATTCCCGGCACAAGTTCCCTCGTTTCAGCGTTGAAAGTGTCCTGGGAAAAGCAGCACGGGCAGATGAAGGCGTTTCCGATCTACTTCATTTCGGCATCTCCTCCTCAAATGGAGACTCGCATCCGCGAAAAGCTCGAATACGATGAGATCTTGCCGCATGGGGCTTTCTTCAAAGACAACCTGAAAAATTTGAAGCCGAGTCGACTCTGGCGATTGAACAAACAAGTCGGATTTAAGCTTCAATCGTTATTGCAGTTGCGCGCGAAACTCAAAGAGGACGTACGCCAAATCATGTGGGGCGACGACAGCGAATCAGACGCGATCATTTACTCGCTCTACTCAGACGTCTGCGCGCGTCGTTGGCCCGAGGGTGAACTCATCAGCATCTTGCGGGCGCTTCATGTGATCGGCGAACAGGCCGACACAATACTCGATCTCCAAGATCAAATTCCGCCGCATGATCCGGTTGAGAAGATCTACATCAATCTCGCGACCGACACGGATCCCGAATACTACCTGAAGTTCGGTCGCCGAATGGTGCCGACGACAAATACGTTTCAAGCGGCGCTCGATCTCATGCAAGACGGGCGGCTCACGTTTGATCAAGTTGTTCGAGTGGCCCAAGACATGGTCATGAATTACGGCTTTACGACCGAAGAGCTCGAGTCCTCTTTCGATTCAATGGTGCGCAGGCATATCCTCGGCGCTGAATTCGTTGCCGAGTTTGTTCCGCTGTTCATCTCTCAGGATTTGTTCGCACCAGACTTTAAGACCAGCGTCGAAGCCAAGCCCGTGAGTGAGCGAAACGGAAAACGCGTTTACTCGCTCGAAGGCGTTCACGAACCGTGGCTTCCAGAGCGCATCGATTACCTGCACGAGTTTAGATAGTCACTTTAGCTCGATCGGAAATTCTAGAACCGGAATATCGCTCGCCTTGAAGGCCCGAAACGGCGTTCGCTCAACGGTTTCGAGAATGCACTTCGTGAGAACCGCGTCGTTAACGGTCGAGCGTACAAGTTTGGCGTCACGCACTTTCCCGGAGTTTGCAATGACGAAGCCAACCGTGATCGTCTCGCCCGCAGGCGACGACTGCTGAGCCCGGTTCAAGTAAGTCAGATAACAACGACGATAAAATCCGCTCTGTGCCGCTACCGCGCGGCGAATCTCTTCATTCGAAAGAGACTCTTTCGAAGTCGCATCGGTCTCATCGTTGAGGCGCGCGGTGGGTGGTTGGACGGGAGTTGGCGACTCCAGAGGTTGCGTCGCCGCGATCACGACTCCCGCATGAGGAGCAGGCTTGCCGCCTTTGACGAGAGGCGCTGGCTCGCTAGCGGTTGAGCCTTGCGAGATCTCTTTGCCATTTTTGATCAAACGAAAAAGCGGGGAGCTCGTCAAAATGTCGGCATCACCAGATTGAAGCGTCGCTACGACCGCGCCTGAGCCTTTCGATGAATCGCGCTCGGCGACGAGGCGGGCGCCGGGTTGAAGGCGAATCGTTGCTTGGCCGAAACCGAGGGTCACTTGCGAAGCTTCGTGCACCACGACAAGCTCACCGCCGGTGAGCTGTGAGTCCGCACGAAGTTTTTCGAACGTCAACGATCCACGCGGTCGAACGTCGGCATCTCCGAGAAGCCGGCTGACGTAGCCGATCGAAGACTGCGTGATGAGCGCTCGATCGGTGGGGCGTCCTTTGAAATAGAGAATGAGAAATAAAAAAAGGCAGCCGATGAGAACGGCTGCCAGTGTCTTAGATCGAAAGACCGACATTGCTTACTGATTCGGTTTTTTTGGAGTTTCAGGAGCCGTTTGGCGAATAGCTTCGGCGGGAACTGGGTTTGAGCCTTGTGCCGGCGCGGCTTCTGTTCCGGCTTGTTTCGGATCTTTTTGCGCAGCTGGGTTTGAATCAAGCGGACCTGAGCCTGCAGGGGCGGCCGGAACAACCGGAGCCGAACCGTTCACCGGGATAGCCGGTGACGGGCTAGAGTCAAAAACCGAGCCTGCGTCTGGGCGAGACATGAGCGAGAGGATGATGCACGTGACGCCGAAGATGACGGCCGACCATTGTGTGAGTTTTGTGAGGAACGTCACCGCGCCTGTCGAACCGAGAACCGAGTTGGCTCCTCCGCCCCCGAAAACGCCGCCGCTTCCTGGATTCTTTGGATCTTGAAGAAGAACGATCGCGATCAAAAGAAGACAGAAAATAACGTGTACGAGCGTGACCAAAATCATCATAAGAAATAAGCCCTTAAAAATTTGCCCGAGAAAATTGAAGGCCCACTTTAAGGGAAGCCCGAACGGTGTGTCCAACCAAATCTTCGCGGCTGCCCGGAATCTGCCCACGAATGCGGCAGGGTCACGTCACTCCGTGAGGCGTGACTTCGGGCCCAAGGGGCGGCATCAATGGCCTATGAGCGGACTCTTTTTAGTTTTCGAAGGTTTAGACGGATCAGGCAAGAGCACGTTGATCCGTGGCCTGAACGAAGAACTCAACGCTTTGGGCCGCCGGGCAGTCTTGACGCGTGAACCGGGCGGGACGCCGCTGGCCGAGGATATTCGCGGTCTTCTCCTTCGGACGGACGCCGAAGTGCCGGTCGCTGCGACCGAGCTGCTTCTGTACGCGGCCAGTCGCGCTCAGCACGTGGCCGGCGTCATCCAGCCTGCACTGAAGCGGGGTGAGTGGATTTTGTGTGACCGCTTCTCCGCTTCAAGCGTCAGTTTCCAGTGTTTCGCTCGCGGTCTCTCGAGACCAGCGGTCGATTGGTTGAATACCTTTGCGCAGCAGGGGACTGAGCCCGATCTCAATGTTTTGGTGGATGTGACCGTCGAGGAGAGCGAGCGCCGGCAGGCCGCTCGTCAGTCGACCGGTCAAAAAGCAGACCGCATGGAGTCTGAGAAGCGTTCGTTTCACGAAAACGTGCGCCGCGGTTATCTCTCGCAAGCGGCAGAGCGCCCGGAGAAATGGCTCGTTCTCGACGGCACTCTTTCGCCCGAAGCCCTTCGCGCAGCGCTTGTCTCGAAGTTAAAGGAGCGAGGATGGCTGTAAAGCCCAAAGCTCCCAGCGTGAAAGTTGCGCCGCCGGAAAAAAATCTCCAGGTTCCTCTCTGGAAGAAGCTGGAAGGCCATCAGATGTCTTTGAAGCCTCTCCTAAACGCGCAAGCGTCGAACAAACTTGCGGGAACCCTTCTCTTCGCCGGCCCTTCAGGGATCGGCAAAAAATTCGGAGCCCTCGTTCTCGCTCAGGCTCTCGTCTGCGAAACTCCGTTGAGTGAACGGCCGGATGGCGCGGGCTGCGGTGTCTGCGGACCTTGTCTTCGCGTGGCCGGTCGACAAAGCGAAAGCTTGATGGTCGTCGAGCCCGATGGCGCGCAAATCAAAATCGAACAAGCCCGTGACGTTTTGCAATTCATCACGCTGCAAAAACTTGGGCGAGCACGCGTCGTGATTATCGATCAAGCGCATTTGCTCGGCCCGCAATCCGGTAACGCTCTTCTCAAATCACTCGAGGAACCGCCGGCGGGCACGTATTTCATTCTTGTGAGTCATCTCCCGAACGCGATTTTGGCGACTTTGCGCTCGCGCTCACAGCTCGTTCGCTTCAAGCCTCTGTCGGATGAGGCTTTGAGTAAGATCATCGGCTCTCAAGACGAGTGGTTGCTTCGTGCGGCCAATGGTTCGGTTGAGCAAGCCAAGCGAATGAGCGAAGATCGCGGCGACTACGAGACTCTAGAACACGCGACGACGGCCTATCTTGAAAAAGCACTCGAGCAGTTTCCGGGGGAGGAGATCGCGGCGCTGCGCGAGCTCTTGAAAGATCGCACCACTCACGGTTTTGTTTCGAGCGTCATGCAGCGCCAGATCACCGATGCAATGAAGGTGAAGGGCGGAGTCAAAATCAAGCCGTCGAAGCTCGTCAAAGCTCTGAGCGAAAAGCCGACACTCGATTTGCTGGCTCGTAAATCGCTCGAGTTTGAATCGGATCTCGCGCGAAACGTCGACCGCGGATTACTCCTGGAAGCCTTCGCTGTCGAACTCGGTCGTTAAGACCGGCGCTAAAATCGGTAGGTCGTTTCAATCTGGAAGTAGCCATCGGGATCAGGATTCACTTGCTTGCGACCGTTTTCGATCGTGTCGAGCTCAACGAATTTCGGATAGCGCCACGGTTTTGTGATGATCATAAGCGCCCAGTTGAAGCCGCCTCCCCACACGTCGTTCAGCTTGATCCCCATTCGCAAATAGCCCAGTACCGCCCAATCGATTTTCGAGTCGTAAGAGGGCTTACTTGAATCAAATCCGCACCAGAATCCACAGAGTTTTGGGTAAGACGTCATCTCGACATGACTCCGAGATAAGCTTGCGCCGAGGCCTCCAACCAAAACCCATTTGTGCCTGCGTCCGAGGGGAACTTGCCGATCGAGTCCTGTCGAGATCGCAAAACGATCTTTGACCTTCATGTCGAAGTACTGAGTCTGAAGCCCGGTGCGGTCGTCGTCGAATTGCGTCGTGAAGAGCGGCTCGCCCGTGCCGAAAGCCAGCTGGCTCCACCACAGCACTTTTTCAGATTTCGGGATTTCGAGGGTGAGCCCAAGCCCGGCGAAACCTTGCCTAACCGAGCCGGTCGGGCCCAGTCCTTTCGCGGGAGGTACGACGGCTTCCATCTGACTTGGCTCATCGAAGCGCAAGTTCCCAAACGCCGACTCGGATTCGGCCGCAAGAACGGGCGAAGCGACGAGCAAACCAAAGAAAACCTGCACGAGAGCACGCATGAATCGTTTTTACTCACGAGAGACGAGCCTTGTCGAAAGCTCTTTGGCGCGGTTAAACCGATTTCGTGGTTCGTACACGAGTGATTCTTCTTTTCTTCCCGGTGCTCTTGGCCGGATGCGCGACCGATGCGGGTCTAAGCTCGGCGATGATGCCGCTTCTTCGGTGTCAGTCCATTCCTCCCGATGCTCACACTTACGATAAAATCATCGGCGGACGCGAAGTGGGCTTTTATGATCCTGATCAGCAAAACGTCGTCCAGATCAAAATCCGTCGGGGTTCTCGCGACTCGATATGCACGGCCTCATTGATTCGCGACCGGGTGCTGTTAACGGCCGCCCACTGCGTAAAAGACGCCGACGAGATCAACGCCTTTTTCGTAACGAGTGAAGGATGCCCGGTCAACAGCCGGCAAAAAATCACGATCTCGGAAAAAGAGGTTCTGATCCATCCGGAGTTTGATGGATCTCCTCAAAGCTTCGCCGATCTTGCCCTGGTGAAACTCAATAGCGATGCGCCCAAAGATCAGCTGCGCTTAAAGCTTGTCGGCACGGGTGATGAGTTCTCAGATGAATTTCTGCTTTTGGGCTTCGGCATCACGGATGAAAAGAGCAAAGACGCCGAAGTTCTTCGTCGCGTTCTGAAACCAAAAGCCGAGATTTCGGTGCGCGAAAAGATCGTCGTCATCGATCAAAGGCCCGGGAGCGGATTTTGCCGGGGAGATTCGGGCGCGCCGCTTCTAGCGATGGTCTGGACCGAACCCAAGATCCTCGCGATCAATTCCGCCACCGTCGGGACAGCCGAGAACAACGAGTGCCATACGATGAGCGTGGCGATGAATGCGCAGCATTTCGCACCTTGGCTCACGCAACACGCCGACGACCTTGATCGAAAAGGATGGCTCGCCCGGCTCCGAAGTTCCATCGGCCTTTAAAGTGCGCCGGTCGAAAGATCCTAATCCTGGTCGATTGCTCCCATAAATTCTTTTAGCTAACCGAACTCGGGCGAAAGTGATCTGATCCTCCTCCGACGACCGAGGGGGCGCCACTTTATGACAAAGACAATCCTGGTTCTTGGATGTGTTCTCAGTGCTGCGATCGCGAATGCTTCAACCTGGCTTGATCATCTCGAGCTGCAAGGCTCTACAAAGCTTTTCACGGGGCCGTCTCTCACGGCGCACCAACCTTTCGACACGATCATCGATGATGCACAGAAAAGTGTCTTGATGGAAATGTATCACCTGACCGATCACGCCGTCGCCCAATCGCTCGAAAACGCAAAAGCTCGCGGCATCGACGTCACGGTCATCTTGGATCAAGGTGGTTTGAAGTCGGGCGGCGAAGCGGCTATCCAAAAAGAGTTAGCGAGTGATCAGATCAACACCGTCTCGAGTTCGCCCGCGTTTTCGATCACGCACACGAAATCCGTTGTTGTCGACGGTAAGCGCGCGATCGTCTCCTCGATGAATCTCACAGACCACCCTGAGGTGCGGCGCGATTACGGAGTGACGATTGAAGATCCGGGCGTCATTCAAGAGATGGAATCTGTTTTCAACACGGACATCGCGAATGCGCAGAATCAAGCAGCGGAGACGCCGCAGTTGAGTGATCCGCACTTGCTCTGGAGCCCTAT
This sequence comes from Pseudobdellovibrionaceae bacterium, assembly GCA_913774795.1. Classification (GTDB taxonomy): domain Bacteria; phylum Bdellovibrionota; class Bdellovibrionia; order Bdellovibrionales; family JAMPXM01; genus CAJYOV01. The sequence continues at coordinate 746 of CAJYIL010000020.1, read as the reverse complement.
TAACTCCAGTCAAAAGCTTCACGATCTTATCGTTTCGGCTCAGAACTCGATCGTCGCCGTCGCCGAAAATGTTCTCGATACTTCGATCATCAACGATTTGATCGCGGCTGAAGCTCGCGGCGTTCAAGTGAGAGTGTTGAGTCCCGCCTGTGCGATGGGAGGAAATCCCTCAGGCAATTACCAAGCCTCGCAAAAGTTAGCGGCCGGAGGTGTTCACGCCCGCCAGATGCCGTCACCGGCAACGGCGCAAACGCCGTACTTACATGGGAAGATGATGGTCATCGATAACGCTCGTGCGTACATTGGCTCGATCAACTATTCTTACAACTCGCTCCACCGTGCGAGAGAACTCGGGATCGCGCTCAGCGACACGGCTGTGATCAAGGGTCTTGCGAAATCGTTTGAAGATGATTTCGCGGCCGCGAAAGACCTCGGCGCTCAAGTACCGGTTTGCTCCGGCGCTCTCTGAGCTCGTAAAACCGCGTGTACAACGAAGCCGAGGGCGATCAAGCCCCCGGCGATCACCAGGGACACGCCTGGCGCCACCACGATCAGCGCAAAATTCGCGATCAAGGCGAGGACCGGCACGAAACGCGGAACACGAAATCCGGCGGTTCGCGGCGATACGGTCGCGACTTTCAGAAGCGAGACGTTCGTCATCGCGAAGACGACCAGAATCAAGACGCTCGTCGCTCCCGCCAAAGTTTTCAATGATCCTAAGAGCGCAAGTAAGATCGTCATCAGTG
>CAJYIL010000019.1 GCA_913774795.1 Pseudobdellovibrionaceae bacterium | reverse complement strand
ATCGCGCGGGTCCAGGTCACGGACGTCGCCGTGGATAGAAAAGCGCCGATCATGAAATATGAACCCGATCATCCCGACGCCGATGAAAACGGGATGGTGGCTTATCCCAACATTAACCTGATGGAAGAGATGGCGAATATGATCCAGGCTTCGCGGGCTTACGAGGCCAACGTTTCGGCGATGCAGGCCTCAAAGGACATGGCCATGACCTCGCTCGAGTTAGGTCGTTAATAAAAACGTCTGACTGTAGGCTAGGAAGCTTTTGCCCGACCGAAAGTCGCTAGAGAATTGACGGGATTTAGGTCAGAATCAAAGAAGGCGTCCAGGATGGATGCATGATGGATTGAGCACTTGTTGCGAAATCGAGCGACGCCGGCGGCGGCGCGAACGTCAACAGAAGGAACGAACCATGGATGGTTTGACAATTCGAAACGGGCAGTCGCTACTCGACACCGGAAAAACCACGAACGAGAATCGCGCCGATTTTAATAACGTCGCGAAGCCGCTCGCTCCAGGACAAACCGATCCTTCAAGCAAATCCTTCGCTGACACGTTGAAAGACGCGGTCGGAGAAGTAAACACGCTCCAAAAAGTTTCAGACAAAAAAGCTCAAGACCTCGCGACGGGAAAAACGTCGGACATCCCTGACGTCATGATGGCAGCCGAAAAAGCCGACATCGCCCTTCGCATGATGGTTCAAGTTCGAAACAAAATTATCCAGGCGTACGAAGACGTCATGAAGATGCAGGTTTGATAGATGAATAGCCTCTTTAGACAGCTCATCGTTCAATTCCGTGAGTTCTATAAGAACCTCACGCCGACAAAGCGCTTCTCGATGCTCTTTGCATCGATGATCGTTTTGGCTTCGGCGGTGTTCATGCTCTTCATGGTTTCAGGAACGGACTATGTTCCTCTCATGAACGATGTCCCGTCGGATCAAACAGCGACGATCATCGAAAAACTCCACAGCATGAACGTCGCTTACCGCATTCAAGATGGCGGTAAGACCATCCTCGTTCCGAAAGAACTCGTCGATGCGACCCGCATGAAGCTCATGAGCGAGATCGGGTCGTCGAAAATGGGCCAGATCGGAATGGAAATCTTCGATAAGCAAGATTTCGGCGCGACTTCGTTTGCGCAGCACGTGAACTATCAGCGCGCGGTTCAAGGCGAACTCATGCGCGCGATCAACACTCTCGACGCCGTCAAGCGCTCGAAAGTGATGCTCGCCATTCCGGCGAAGAAGACCTTCCTCGAAGA
>CAJYIL010000018.1 GCA_913774795.1 Pseudobdellovibrionaceae bacterium | reverse complement strand
CGCGAGAGCAAAAGCTGGAATGGATCGAAGACTCTTCGAATGCAGAATCGGAGTACTTTCGGAATTGGATGCGAAATGAATGGCTCCCGAGTCTTGAAGAAAAAAGGCCGGGGTCGCGCGTCGCGCTCGCCAGAAGCCTAGACCTTTTGTGCGAGGTCGTCCCAGTTTTTCCGCAGACGTCGCCTGTTCAGAGTCGTTCAAACTTCCACGCCCTTTCGTCGCCCAAAAAGCGTGCGTTAATTGCGGCGATGGCTCGCGACCTTGGCGCGCGTGATTTCGGAGGCTCGAAAATCATTGAGGTTTTGAAGCGACTCGACCGGCTCGAAGTGAGTCGACAAAAACGCGCGCAATTTTCGGTTGGAGGCCTTGACTGGAGCGTCACGAGAGACGAAATCACGGCCGGCCCCCGAAGTGAGACTGACGCGGCCTTACGTAGCTAAATCTCCATCGAGTCTTCGCGTTTGTACTCGCGCACGACCATGCTATCCTTTTAAGTGACGCTGAGCTCTCGAAAGGATGTGAAGTCATGCGGCAGACTCAAAAGACGATGGCCCTCTGGGCGATTCTCCTGGTCGTCTCGATCGTTCTCTTCCAGATGTACGCCACCACAAAGGGTGCGAACATCAATCACGAAAAATTCAAGTACCCTGACTACGTCGCGGCTTTGAAAAACAAGCAGGTCAAGTCGGTGAAAATTCAGACGGGCGGAGCTGAATCCGGTCCGACTGAAATTTCGGGTGAGCTCGATGCAGCTTTGAAGGAGAAGTACGGCGGCACCCACTACGTCGTCGACGGTCCTCCGATGTCGATCGCTCACGCAGAAGCGGTTGAAAACGGCGTTCAGCCAGAGTATCAGCGCGCGGATTCAAACGGGCTTCTCCAAAACCTCTTGGTGTCTTGGCTGCCTCTGATTCTGATCGTGGGTATGTTCATGTTTATCATGCGCCAGATCCAAGTGGGCGGCGGCAAGGCGATGAGCTTCGGTAAATCGAAAGCGCGTCTCCTGACTGAGAACAAAAACAAAGTCATGTTCGCCGACGTGGCCGGTGTCGAAGAAGCGAAAGAAGATCTCGTGGAGATCGTTCAATTCTTAAAAGAACCGAAGAAATTCACGAAACTCGGCGGACGCATCCCGAAAGGTGTATTGCTCGTCGGTCCTCCGGGAACAGGTAAGACATTGCTTGCGCGCGCGGTTGCGGGCGAAGCGGGTGTTCCGTTCTTCACGATCTCGGGTTCGGACTTCGTCGAGATGTTCGTCG
>CAJYIL010000017.1 GCA_913774795.1 Pseudobdellovibrionaceae bacterium | reverse complement strand
CCGGACCTCCCAACAGAACAAACGAAATCTCCGGGCACAGCTTGATGAGAGAAGCCCAGTGTTCGATCGGCCAACGTTTCATCTCCCAGGCGGCCGAAGGCGCCAGAGCGACAAAACGTTTGGGCAGCTCAGGGCAAGAACCTCCGGAAACTTGAAATTGTCGGCCGGCGGGCACGACGGCGGGCATCTGCCACTTGGCAAGCGGGCGATGGTAGGAGTCGGCCGCGCGAAAGGGCCGAGGTAAGATATTTTTGAGTCTCAGCTTAAAAAACAGAAACCGACGGAGTCGGGATTTGGGACGAACCGCGAACGACACTCCGGATCCGATCGTGAGGATTCGTAACAACGAGACCAACAGAGTCGAACGCAAGTTTGAGTGGGCGTCGTAAACGTGGGTGTATCCTGACTTTGAGAGCTCGACGCCCAGACGAAAGAGGCCTCTCAGTCCTGATTTGCGCGAGAAGGGGAGAACTCTGGAGACGGTCGGTTGCTCGGCGATCAGCGACGCGAACTCTTCGCGCGTCAGCCAATCGACCGTCGATCCCGGGTGAGCGTCGATAAAGGCTCGAGGCACCGCGATCGCTTGCACGATGTCGCCGAAAGATGAGAACCGGATGATCAGCAGTTTCATTTCAGCCGAGAGCGTACCTCAGTCGCTAAATAAAAAAAATCGCTTAAAGCGGGCACTCGGCACCGAGTGGGCTTTAAGCGATTTAAAAACCGGTCAAAGAAAAGACGGGCCGGGGGTGGCCTTACTTCTTCTTGCCTTTTGATTTCTTCGACTTGCTTCGGCCGAGATTGGCCTCGAGGTAATCACGAGTTTCGTCGAGGATTTTGCTCACAACTTCCGATGAAGGAATTTTGTAGAGGTCGACCAAAACGGCGATCGTCTCAAGCGGTGGCGAAACGAGTCCGCGTTCCCAGTTCGACACGAATTGTGGCGATGAATAACCGAGTTCACGAGCGACGTCGAGCTGGCTCAAGCCGCTGTCGACGCGTTTCTGCCGAAGATAATCGTTGAGGGATCTCATCACGAGTCTCATCGTTGCTCCTTGTTTAGTATCTGTTAGTTAATTTACCCACTAAATAAATCTGCACAAGGCCGCGGACCCATCTTTCTCTGCGGTAAAGGAATTCTTAATATACGTTAACTTTCTCAACGAAATCTATTTACCTCCAGGGCCGCAGAAGCTGACATAAACGCCAAGAATTTATCGAGTTCGGAATTCCGAACAGTGTTCAGGACGTCGTCGGGCCGCCAGCACCCAAAGTGTCGGACTCGAAATCGCCGATTTCTTCCGCAGCCGCTGATGAAACAGCTGTCAACGAGTTGCCTCTCTTTAGAAATTGCGTCTACGCTAAGGCCCTCGACGAATCTTCGATCTCGGCGCCAAGGAGGCGGGCCATGAATTCACAAGAGAAGCACCAAAATCCCCAGCACATACACGACCTTTTCGGTCACATTTGGGCCGATTACGTGGCCTTCAACCCGAAAGCGAAGCGGGTCTACGACCTCATTCTCCAGCATGAAAAGCAGGTCGACCCAAATGTCGCCGAGATTCGTAACGATCACGTGGCCTACCGGACTTACGATCTGGCGCCGATCGGGGTCGACGCTCTCGGCGCGATCTTCGAAAAACACGGATACAAGAAGTGTGACCGCTACCTTTTCAACGACAAGAAATTGGTTGCCTATCACTGGGAGCACAGTGATCCGACTCTTCCTAAGGTTTTCATCAGTGAGCTCGAAACAAAGAAGCTCAGCCCTTTCGTTCAAAAAATCGCGACGGAAGCCGCCGCCGCCGTCGATCCGAAGGCGGTTAGCGGCGACGACTTTCTGTGGTCTCGACGTCCGTGGAAAGCGAGCTACAGGACTTATCAAGAGCTCCTGAAAGAGTCTGAGTATGCGGCCTGGATGTACGCTTTCGGTTTCCGTTCAAATCATTTTACGATTTCGGTGAATGCGCTGAAATCGTTCAAAGACCTACAGTCGCTGAACGCGTTCGTGAAAGAGAGCGGCTATGCGCTCAATACGTCCGGCGGAGAAGTCAAAGGCGTGCCGACGGATCTCCTCGAGCAAAGTTCGACGCTCGCCGAAAAGGCCCAGGTTCAGTTCGAAGAGGGCATCTTCGAAATCCCTGCTTGTTACTACGAGTTTGCGCGTCGCTGGCCAACGAAGAACGGGGAGTTGTACTCGGGCTTTCTGGCCGCGAACGCAGACAAAATTTTTGAAAGCACCAATTCACGTACTTAAAGGACGACCTAGATCATGAAAGCTTACATCGTTGCCCTAATTCTCGCTCTCGCCCTCGTCTCCCCCACCGCGCACGCCAAAGATCTGACTAATCGCTTAGGGATCGGATTTAAGAATCAGTTCTCGATCGACGTGCCGTCGATCGCGGCCCAGTATTATCCGGGAGCGGAGCTAGGTCTCGCCGCTGTTGTCGGCGTCGATACTCAAAAGAATGCTTCAAAATTCGGCGCGATGGTGAAGGTCAATCGCATCGTTTTCCAGGAAGACAATTTAAACTTCTACCTAGGAGCCGGCGCGGGCCTCTTGAGTGTCGAAAACGCCGGTTCCACCGAATCTGGTTTTCAGCTTCTCGCTTACGGAGGAGCTGAATTCTTCTTTGCGGGTCTCGAGAACCTGGGTTTCTCGATGGAGTTCGGTCCCAGCGTGACGTCGCTTTCAAGCCAAGTCCGCTTTGCCACATTCGGCGATTCGCCTCTGCGAGCCGGTATCACCTTCTACTTTTGATCGAAAACTAAGCAACTCCGGGATCACCTTAAAAAAATCGGATGATATTTTTTGAGGTGATCCATAAGCCCGATCCAGAAGCTGTTTTCTCCAACCTCCGCATATAAATAAAATATATTTATATAAGCGGTAGATTTGCGAGCATAAACTAAAAATGTTTTCTGGCTGACGATTTGTCTTAATTTGAGGCAAAATTCCGCAGCTCGACGTTCTAATAAACTCCTGATTTGACTCATGAAAATCGCTTATTCCCTAGGCATCGCTTCCGTTTTGAGCAGGCTCGAGTCTCTCTAGAATGCTGAAAGATGAGTGGTTCCAAACGCTTGTGACGATGGGGTCACAGTGGCCCAAAACGTGTTGGAACACCTCTGGCAAGGTGCTCAAAACGCTGACAATTTGCGGCTCGCTCAGCTCGACCAAGGACGCGGTGCGACTTGTAGGCCCTTGAAAACACCGAATTTAATTGAGCGGAGCTGAATCTTACAAAAGTCAGAAAAGAGTTCTTGAGACGAGCGAGCCCAAGCCCGGTTTATTGACACCAAATGTCGAGACTCCGATACTTGCGCAACGCACTTTGTCAAAGGGTTTTTTAGGCTGAGTGCGGTGAAGTGAAACGAATCAAGTAACTGTAAAAGTCACCCAAACGGTGACCTTCCATAGGAGTGAGACAATGGAATTATTCGC
>CAJYIL010000016.1 GCA_913774795.1 Pseudobdellovibrionaceae bacterium | reverse complement strand
GAAACGTCTTGAAGAAGTATGCGGCAATCGCTTGAGTGAACCGGAGCGCGTGGGTCATCAATCTCTCCAGGCGGCGTTTTGAATCCAGAGAATGCCGCCGGTCGGAGGAATCATCACGTTGATCAGTTCAGCGCGCGTGTTGCAGTTCACGTAAGGAGTGCCGGTCGCGCTGTAGTTGATGCATCCGCAAACGTTGTAAACGCCCGCCGGGATTTCAGTTGTCTGGTTGCCATTGGCATCGACCCAGCCGTTGACGTCGCCGTAGCAGCCAAGAGTCGATGTGCAGTTGATCGCGCGAGTGGATGTCGAGACGACGCCGCCGAACAAGGGATCGGCGCACGAAGATCTCGTGATGAGGATGTTAATAAGAGGAGCGGTCGCGTTCGTGCGACATTGAGCCGTCGTGCAGTTCACAATCGTGCGAGGAATGACAAGCGGCCCACCGGATGCCGGAACGAGGCCGGTCTCTGAGCACGCCTGCAAAACAAAGAGAGCCATCAGTAAAACACGTTTCACGCGATCGACCTCCCAAAAAACAAAACGGACCCCAAGCGCCGCTTGAAGTCCGTCGTAACTTGCCGCCCTTTGGGACGCAAGCCATTCAAGCTCTTTTCAGAGCTTAGAAGTTATATGCGAGGCCCAAGTGAAGAGCGTATGACGAAGTCTTGTGCTCTCCTGCACGAATGTCAGCGGCTCCGCCTGGTGAAGCCGACGAATCGCCTGCCGCTTTACCGTTACCCGTGCCGTTGACCCATGTATATTCGCCGGCCGCATTGAAATCGAGCTTCTGGCCACCCAATTCGAACGTTTGGCCCGAACCCAGTGTCAACGTGTGTGACGAACCTGGAGGAGTGAACGTTGGGCGCGCCCAATCGCTGTCAGTGACTTGAGTCGTGAGACCGTAACCGAAACGGACTGGCCATGACCATCCCGAGTAGATACCACCGAGACGGAAGTTCCATTGATCTTTCCAGTTTTGTGTCAACTTCGTGTTGCCGATCGCCGCTGGTGTTGCGCCGATGTTGAAGTTCGCACCGCTCGTTTGAACGCCGACGGCGTCAACACGTGCGTAGTTTGTCCAGGCGACTTCGCCGAGAGCTTGCCAAGTGTCGTTGATCGCGTGATCCGCGCCAAGTGTAACGGCTTGTGGGAAGACCGTGTTCGCTGTCGCAGAACCTTGAGAAATCGACGACTGCGGAACACCGAAGGCGTTACGACCGTAGAATGTTCCGTCAACCGAACCCGATGCATTCAAATTAACTTCTGAGCGGTACGTGAGACCAACGTGAGTGGTTTCGCTTGGCGACCACTGTGCGCCCAATTTGAAAGCTGAACGTTGATCTTTGAGATCGTTCAAGTTCGCGTTTACGAGACCAACGATTTGACCAGCGGTTGGACCTGAAGTGCCGTACGCACGGTTGAAGAACGAGAAGTTAGCGCGAGCCATGACGTAGCGGTACGACGCACCGAACTTCCATGACGACGTTGGCTTCCAGCCGACACCGAGACCGAGTTCAGCGACCTGCAAATCTGTTTTCGTTGAAGGTGTGCCTGTGTAGGCGCCCGCGAAATCGATATTGTCGTAAGAAACTTTCGAACCACCCGAGATGTAACCGCCAACGCCGAATGCCCACTGTTCATTCAAGGTATTCGAGTAAATCAGCGAGAGAGGTGTCGAGAGGTTTGTCGCCGAGTTAACGGTATCGTTAGTCGCATTGTAAGGACCCGAGAACTTCGACCAAACCGGCGAGATGTTGAACGAAAGGTCCTGGCCCGGCGCTTTCATCACGAGGCCGGCTGGGTTGAAGTAAAGGGCGTCTGCACCTTCAATGTAAGAAGCCGAAATCCCCGCGACACCGCCGGTCTTCGCGCCCCACATAATTGATTTCTCGTAACCCGCTGCGTTTGCGTTCGCGCACGCAAAGGCGAGCGCAATGAATGCCAATACTGATTTAGTCATCATGATCCTCCGTAGATACATTGCTCCATGAGTAGGCGATGATTTTTCTCGAATGACAAAGAAAAACGTAAGGCAGACGCTAGTCAGATGAAGAAACCCACCCTCTCCCCTCCGACCGTCGCGAAGAAACCGAAAACATTCAATCTCCACGGTGACACGCGCACAGATGATTACTTTTGGCTGCGCGAAAAAGAGAATCCCGACGTGATCAAAGTTCTCAACGACGAGAACGCCTACACAGAGTCGTATCTTGCACAGCACCAAACTCTGATGGATCGACTTTTCGAAGAAATGAAAGGCCGCATCGCAGAAGACGACGTCGACGTTCCGGTTAAAGATGGGGACTGGTACTACTACAGCCGCATCCAAGCGGGACAAGAATACGCGATTCACTGCCGCAAATTTAAGTCGCTCGACGCGCCTGAAGAAATCATTCTGGATGAAAACAAGCTCGCTGAAGGCAAAGACTACTTAAGCGTTTCGAACGCGGCGACTTCGCCCGATCACGAATGGCTCGCTTACTCGATCGACATCGATGGATCGGAGCGCCACCAGATCCATTTCAAAAACTTGAAGACCGGCGAGCATTCGAAAGAAGTGATCATGGGTGCGGCCACATCTCTTGAATGGGCTGAATCAAAAGAGCGCGTGATCTTTTATACGATGCTCGATCAGCACGATCGCCCCGACCGCTTGTTCAAACACAAACTCGGCGATTCGCAAGAGCAAGACACGCTCATCTACAAAGAAGCCGACCCGAAGATTTATGTTTCGCTCACGAAAACGCGGAGCAACGGCTACCTCTTTCTTGAATGCCACGGGAAGATCACCTCCGAAGTCCAGTATCTCAAAGCCGATGATCCGCATGGTGAATGGAAGATGATCGAGCCTCGCCGCCGTGGCGTCGAGTACTCCGCCGATCATCACGGCGAACGCTTCTTAATCGTCACTAACGACACGGTGAAAAACTTTAGGCTCGTCGAAGCTCCGGTCGATCAACCACAAGCTTCGAACTGGAAAGAACTCCGCAAAGGAAACGATCAACTTCTCATTCAAGGTGTCGATCCGTTCAAAGATTTTCTCGTCATCCACGAACGCGAGAAAGGTCTCCCGCAACTTCGCATTCTCGATCTCAAGAACGGTGGTGAGCACACGATCGAGTTTAACGAACCCACCTACCAACTCGGCTCTGGCGCAAACGTCGAGTTCGACACTGACACTTACCGCATCTCGTACACATCCATGGTGTCGCCGAGTACCGTTTACGATTACAACATGCGCACTCGTGACCGCGAGGTGAAAAAGACCCAGAAAATTCCGAGCGGATATGACTCTTCGAACTATAAGTCGGAGTACATCTTCGCGACCGCTGAAGACGGCGTGAAAATTCCGATCTCGCTCGTGTACCGCCGCGATCTCTTCAAACAAGACGGCACGATGCCACTTTATCTCTACGGTTACGGCTCATACGGCATGTCGATGCCGGCGACC
>CAJYIL010000015.1 GCA_913774795.1 Pseudobdellovibrionaceae bacterium | reverse complement strand
GTGGCAGGAGGTTGATCATGGCACGCCGTGGATTTAAGAAGTATATGGACAAGCGCTCGCCGGCGACTTTCAAGATTCAGATTACGTCGATGGTTGACATGTTCGTCATCCTCCTCGTCTTCCTCTTGAAGTCTTATTCGACGAGCCCGGTGCAACTCTCGCCAGGGAAAGATATGACTCTCCCAGCGTCAACGAGCACGAAGGATCCGACTGACGTTTTGAAGCTTCAAGTCTCGAAGAATGCGATCTTCGTTGAAGACAAAAAGGTCATGGACCTGAAAGACGGAGTGGTCGACGTAAAAGACATCGATCAAAACGACACCCAGTTCCTGCGCACGCTCTATACGGAGCTCGATGGACAAGCCAACAAGTCGCGCACGATCGCTTCGAAAAACGAAGAGATGGAGTTCGACGGTAAAGTCATCATGCAAGCCGACCGCGCGCTTCCTTACGAACTTCTCAAAAAGGTAATGTACACGTCGATGATGGCCGGCTACTCGGACGTCAAGATCGCGGTACTTTCAAAAGACTAACAACAGAGGGAATGAAAAATGGGATCGCCAGAACTTTTCCTCGAACATAGCAGAGGACACAAACGGGCCAAGCGCCTGCGCGTGAGATCGTCGAACGGGATGTTCGTGATCGGCTCCTCTGAACAAGCCGATTTACGCATCGGTGGCGCGGGTGTCGAAGGTGTTCACGCTGTTCTTCGCCGTCGCGGCGACGAATGGTATATCTGCGACATGAGCGGCAGCGCTTCGCTGACCGTCGACGGTCACAAAGTCACTGAAACCCGGGTCACCGATCTTTCGAAAGTCGAAATCGGTTCGCACCGTCTCCAGCTTTTCTCGAAAGAGCGCACGCAAGATTACTTCCGTGAGCACGTGGCAACAGGCGCTGACCTCCATCAAGTTGTCGTTCGTTCGCGCACGGGCCGCATCATCGAAACGAAAGTTTTGAAGGCGACCGAGGCGTACGTCTACAGCGACGGTGAAAAGAAACAAAAACTCGCAGCACCGACGTCTTCGGCTTGGGTCGAAACCAAAGTCGGCGCGCGCACGGTTCAACAACGTTTGACGAGTAAGCAAGATCTCGCCGCGGTCGAGTCGTTCAAGGTCGACAAAGACTTCGGCCGCGCCGTGATGATCGCGACTCTGTTCTTCGCGGTTTTGATCGGTTCGATTGCGATCATGGGCGCTTTCCAAAAGAATGCACCCGCGGAAGTCGCTCTCGATAAGAAGTCGATGGACATCATCTTTAACGCGAAAGCCGTGAAGCAAAAACGTCTTGAAGCGAAAAAGGTCGAGAAGAAAGTCGCGAAAGGCAAGTCGGGCGGAACAACCGAAGCTCCGAAAGTCGCCGAGGCGAAATCGTCTTTGCCTGAGGAGTCAACGGCTCCGAAAGTGAGTGATAAAGCTTCGAAGGCTCTGACTTCGATTCGCAACGCAGGCTTAAACTCGCTGATCGGAAAGATCGCGAAGCGCGCCAACAAGCAAGGCATCATGGTCGCTTCAGTTGGCGTTTCGGCTGATAATGCAAACGCAGGTCGCGCGTTCTTCTCACAAGGAACATCGACAACCGGCGGCGGCGGAACAGCGGCGAAAGAAGGCGCTTCGTTCAAGCTGGGCGGCATCGCGACTCAAGGAAAAGCGGGCGGCGTCGGCAACTTCAAGAACGGAACAGGCTTGGCCGGTGGCTCTGTCGGTGCAGGTAACGTCATGGCTCTCTCGGATGACGAAGAAACGCTGATCGAAGGCGGTCTTGACCGCGATGCGATCGCCGAAGTCATCAAGAGAAACTTGGGTCAGATTCGTTACTGCTACGAGCGTCAGCTCTCATCGAACCCGGATCTCTACGGAAAAGTTCTCGTGAAGTTCGTGATCGGTGCGGACGGTATTCTCGCTCAACAGAAAGTCGAGAATTCGACCCTGAAGAACGAGATGGTCGAAGGCTGCATCATGCGCCGGATGGCGGGCTGGAAATTCCCGCTTCCGAAAGGCGGCACTCAAGTTCGCGTTTCGTATCCATTCCTCTTCAAGGCTCTCGAGTAATCGAAAGCGGGGCCTGTAACTCCGGAAAGTCCCTTACTTTCCGGAACGAAGCCAGCTCTCAGGAGCTGGCTTTTCGTTTTCGAGGCGCCAGCTCGACTTTCGTCTTACAAGTTTCGTCGCAGGACTCGTCACGCTTCAAACGTCATCGGTAAACTAAAGGAGCATGAAATTCGTTGTTTTTCTCTTTCTCATTTCGGTGGGCGCGGCCTCGCTCGCAGAAGCGGGTAAGGGTTGCTCGGCTGAGGATCTTCAGCAACGCTCTGGCGAGGCGGCCTCAAGAGCGCAGCAAGAATCGTTGACGAAGCTTTTCGGCGTGGCGAGTGACACGAACGGAACTCTTCCGGCGGGTGGGTACGGACTACCGATGGGTTCTCCGCTCGGTGACACTCCCGTTGAGGCGACACGCAAAGAGACAAGGTCCACAGAAGATGTCGAACTCGATTTTCGCATCACTCTTTCCCGCTCGATCAACGCGATTCCGCCCACGATCTTTAGCGATCGATTCAAAGCCGCCATACTTTCGGATCCAAATGCACTTTATGCTCTCGTGGATCCCGAACATTTCCCCTCCGAATCAATCAGCGTTCCTTGGCCTCCGACTGACCCGAAAGCGCTCATCAAATCGGTCGTTAAAACGGAGTACCAAGCGTTTGCGGCTCAACTATCGGTTGAACAGAAAGAGGCTCTTCAGAAACTCACTGCGCAGGATCCTCGGTATGCCCGATCGCTTCGAGCCAGTAGCTCGCTTCAACAACAAATGGCCGCCGCGATGAAGGCCTATAAAGAGATGGAAGCAAAGCGTCCTGCGAATGCGCCGCGCCCGCAGACGCTCGAAGAGATTCAGGCGCGCGCTCGTCAGCAAATGATGAGCGATGAAGAGATCAAGGCTTTCGGCGAAAAAGCGAAAGCTCTTGTGATCCAGGCGATCTCAAACGGTCTCTCGATAGCAAGATTGAGTGCGGGTCAGAGAGCGATGATTGCGCGAATCAAAGCCTTTCAAGTGACGCCCTCAAATCTTACGACGAATAGCCTCGGGTACGGCCGCAATAGCTTGACGCTTTCACTTGTGAGGGGTGTCGATCATTCGGTCGAGATGGGGCGCGCGATTCAGGAAATGTCGCGATCTCTAACCGATTGCGAACTCGAAACGACACAGTACCGCGTTTCGCAGGATCGTCTAAAGTCGTTTTCAAAAGAAAGTCTTTCAGCTTTCGCCGATCGATACGCTTTCGGGCAGTGTCTGAAAGACGTCGCAGTCGTTAGCGAGTCTTGTTTAGGCGAAGGAACACCGGCGCTCAAAGAAGCGTTGGTGAAGAATCACGTCATCGAAGTTTCGGTTCCCGCAATCAAGCATGCCGACCTCCCTCTTCCGGGCACTCGTCAATGTCTCGTTGCAGACACGGGAGCGCAGACTGTTTCCTCAAAGGATGTGGATCAGTTCGTCGGAAAGGTAACGCGCATACGCGCAACGCAGCTGGGTTCGGTTTACGATGCAAAAAAAGACGCGCAACGAATCCGTGATGCGATTGCGACGCGACCGGCGTGTTACACGATCGGACGCGCGGATCAGACATCCAGCGCTTTTACGGCTTGGCTGAGCGCGCGGGCCATCGGTCTGTACGTTAAAGAGGATCCCTCCGAAGAACGAGCGCTGCGCGCGGGGGGTGCTGTCATCAGCGGCTCCTACGCAGATTCGTCGGCCGAATTTAATCAATCGTCCTCGCTGCCAAGCGAAATCATCAACCGCGCACGGGTAAACTTATCTACAAGTGAACAGAGCAATACTCTGCCAAGGCAGAATCTCATCGACCGAGTCATTTTGAATCAACCAGAATTGAGATCCTCGCTCGGATGTCCCGCGCTTTCAGAAGTTTCTCAATGTGCCGCGGGCCCTCGAGCGACCGTTCCCCCATCGCATAGCCGGAGTCGTCGATGAAAAATGTGTTCGTCTTTCTCATTCTCTTCGCAGCTTTCAAAACTCAAGCCGCTAGTCCGTTGATTCGCGCTTACAAACTTGAATTAAGCGGCCGGGACATTCCCGAGGGGTCTCTTCTAGTAGAACAAAAATATAAAGGCCAAAGTGCTTATACGCTTTCGTACTACATCGGTGAGCGAACGATACGAACTCAAGTGCTTCTCAAAAAGGCTTTTGAGTCTTACGTGAACGAGATGAAGCTGGCTGTCCCGAAGGTCGAGAACTGGAGCTCGACGACTCTTTTGAGATGTCAGTCTTCTGGCCTTTTCGGATCTCAGAATCTAAATCAGAAGAACGTGAAGAAGATTTGTTTTGATGCCGTTTCGGATCGGTCGAAAGCAAAATTCTCCGAGACGTTTGAGAAGCTTAAGGATGTCGCGTTCGGGCGTGGATTCTGAGAATGATTCTCGCCAAACTCCTCTTCATACTTTCAGTTTCGAGTCCGGCGCAAGCCGTTGATCGCTGCACGGTCGACGGAATGACGAACCGATGCGAAGCGTTCAGCCCAACGGCGCCAGCGCGAATTATTTTTGCCGACGGGACCTCGTTCGTGAATCCGAACGCGACCGAATTAAAGAGCGCACGTGAAGATGTGAGCGCGGCAACTCGTGCACGCGCGGAAGGTAAGCTCGAGGAAAGCGTCAGACTCGCTCAACTTCTAGACCGCATCCCGTCGAATCGAATGTCTGAGCGGTTTAAACAGATGGTTTTGTCAGATACGCGCTCGGTGACGGCTCTCATCTTAGGTGAGCCGATCGTCGAATCTGTCAAAGTCGTGTGGCCACCCACGGACGAAAAGGCCGTATTCAAATCGGTTCCGTGGGCGGATTTCAAAGCGGCACGAGCTAAACTATTTACACCGCAAGAAATTCGCGAGCTCAGATCCATCGCGGGCCAAGCAGACGCCATCGATCCGGTGGCTCAAATTCCGATCTCGCCAGAAACGCCGGCGGCAATGGCTGCGCGACTCAAGAAAGTCGAAGAGCTGATTCGTTACTCTCGAGACTCGATCATCAGCCTGATTCAAAAAGGTCGGCCGCTAGCGGCGCTCACGCCAGAAGAAAAGGCACTCGTCGAAAAGATTTCTTCGATCAAGTTTTTGGATCCGCAGTCCCGTGAGATCCGATTCCAACCTGAGTGTCAGGGAATCCTCGGAAATGCATTTTACCGCGCCGATCTACACGTCTTCACCATCTGTCCAGCGATGTTGAATAACCCAGATGCCATGCTCGTTGCTGTCATCGCGCACGAGTTCACGCATTCGATCGACAGCTGTGAGTCGCAAGGAACCCTCTACGAAATCGATCGGGACAAAATACCGGTCAAAGATCCTCCGAATGCCTCTCGCGGTCTTTCAAGCATTTTAGCGACATGGCGAACTCGTGACCCGCGCTTTTCGCTTTACAACATTCGCGGGAACGCGATGGTCGATCTCGGTGCGATGCCCGACGATCTCCAGACGCTCGAGCAGATGGGGGTTCTGAAAGTGAAAACTCCCGGTGTACCATTCGAGCGTTATCCGTTCGCGGCGGCTTACCAATGTTTAACGACAGGTCAACGGGCTTTTGACTCCGTTCAGGCAAGCGACGTGCAGCGATTTGCAAGCGATGTTGCTCGGGCGCACGGGCGGTTCGGGCAAGCAGCCGAAAAAACGGCTTTTGAGAAAAAACTCATTCAGGCAATTCTGAATACAAACCGTCAGTGTTGGAAGGTAGCGGCCAACGACCAAATGCAAGAAGTCATGTCGGATTGGGTCGCAGCCCAAGTGATGGGGCGCTACCTCGAACAACATCCTCCGAAGGCCGAGTCTGAGAAATTGGCGGCAGGTGGATTTTTCGCCGCTCTTGCGTGTACATCGCGAAAACTCGCGGCTGACGCTGAAGCGACCGCTGCGCGCCCGTCGAATATTATTACCGACGCAAATGCGACCCTTCGCGATCAAGACCCGCATCCGCCTGGTCTTCGCCGTTTTAACGACATTTACATGGCAGAACCGCGAACGCGTCGGGCGCTCGGCTGTGAAGGGGCAGGACCGGCGGCTTGCTTCGGCCAAACTGTCGGCACTCCAGCTGGAAAATCGGGAAGATCGGGCGCGGTTCGTTAACGCGTCCCTTGAGGTCCGCGGGTGGCCCTGCTACGGTTCGCCCGTGTCGACACCCTACATTCCCTCACAGGCGATTCTTGAACTTGGCGATCGGTTTTACGATCCCGTGCGCCCCGCTGATTTTCCGAAGGCGATCCTGCGTTATCGCAATCAAGCGGCGGCGGCTTCAGTGGGGCTTGCGGGATTGAGCGACGAGGCCTTACGCATGCACTTCCACGCGTTCAAGCCTCTACCCGGAGGACTGCCGGAGTGTTTGGCGCTTCGGTATCACGGTCACCAATTCCAGCAGTACAACGACAGGCTTGGTGATGGGCGTGGGTTTTTGTGCGCGCAGCTGATCGACCAACGCGGACGCCTGCTCGATCTCGGAACAAAAGGGAGTGGAAAAACTCCGTGGTCGCGTGGCGGAGATGGGCGGCTGACTTTGAAGGGCGCGATGCGCGAAGCGCTCGCGACCGAAATGCTCGAATCGCTCGGTGTGAATACGTCAAAGACGTTTTGCTTCTTCGAAACTGGAGAAGCGCTTGAGCGAAACGATGAGCCGTCACCAACCCGCGCGGCTGTTCTCACTCGACTCGGTCACTCTCACGTCCGCTTCGGGTCATTCCAAAGACAAGTCGCTCTCGGTGACCGCGAAGCGACGCAGACGCTTGTCGACTATTGTCGTCGGCACTTTTACCCGAAAGCGCACGACGCGGCCGAGCTGCTTCAAGGTATTGTCACGAAGACGGCGCGCCTGTGTGCCTCATGGATGGCGGCCGGCTTCGTTCACGGGGTTCTCAATACCGATAACATGAACATCAACGGCGAATCGTTTGATTACGGCCCTTATCGGTTTTTGCCGACTTATGATCCTGAGTTTACCGCTGCTTATTTCGATCAATCCGGATTGTACGCCTACGGTCGCCAGCCCGAAGCGGTGATCTGGAATCTCGAGCATCTCGCGACGTGCTTTTTATACGTTCACGAAGATCGTGACTCTCTGATCGAAGCGATGAAAATGTTTGTTCCGACGTTCAACGATGCGGCCGGCGAATTTATTCGCGCGCGCCTTGGGCTCGTCGAGCGATCGGCTCACGAAGTTGTCGACACCGCGACCGAAGACGATCTGCTTTTGTCGGTGTTCAACTTTCTCGGAGCGTCACAAGTTGGCTTCGAGCAGTTTTTCTTTGATTGGTACGGAGGGCGTGAGTCGCGTGAGCGCGCCATGCGTTCCGCGGAAGCAGCGAAGTATGCCGGCGCTGAATTCGAGAAGCTCATGACGGTTTTGAGCGATTGGCCAGCGACACCTGAGACGCTGGCGCGTTTGAGTGATCCGTATTTCGAGCGCGCGAAGCCGTGCTCGATGTTGATCGACGAGATCGAAGCCATTTGGGAGCCGATTGCTCGCGTAGATGATTGGTCCAAGTTCGAGGCGAAAATCGAAGACGTGCGCGCGATGGGTCGACTCTATGGAAGACGATAAAAAGATTGCGCTCGAAGAACGCGCGTCATTCCGTAAGCCCTATTCAGATTCGAACGTCACCTTCGAAATCCTCCTGCAAACGCCGGAGTTCGTCGCGATCGACAAGCCGCCAGGCTATCACGTGCACCAACCCGAAGATCCTCGGCACCGGGCGAGTCGAGATTTGATTTGCCTCAACAACTTGCGCAACCAACTCGACACGTATCTTTATCCGGTGCACCGCCTCGATGTCGGAACCGAAGGCGTTCTCGTTTTCGCGCTCACAAAAGAAGCCGCGACGGGGTTGTCGTATCAATTTCAAAATCGCGAAGTGAAGAAAACCTATTTCGCGATCGCGCGGGGATGGGCGAAGGATGAAGGAATCGTCGACGTGCCGCTCGATCTTGATTCGACCGGAGAACCGGCCGAATCATTGACAAGATACAGAACTCATCAGCGAGTCGAGCTTCCGTTTGAAATTGGCAAACGTCACAAGTCGGCGCGGTACTCGCTGATCGAAGCGCAGCCAGAGACCGGACGCTTTCACCAAATTCGTCGGCACATGGCGAGGCTCGCGCATCCGCTCGTCGGTGACTCTGTTCACGGCGATAGTCATCACAACAAATACTTCAGGCATGTCTTAGGTGAACCGGGCCTTTGGCTCAAAGCCAAAGTTGTTGAATTCTTGAACCCTGTGACAGGCGAGCCCGTTCGTATCGAAAGTGGCTGGACACCTCGCTGGGATCGCATTTTTAATAGATTGGGTTTTGAAAAACCAGGAGCACCGCCGTGACAAACGAACTCTACGATGCCGCCCACAACGGAAACGTCAGCGAGATCAGATCTTACCTCTCGAAGAATTTCGAATCGTTGAACGACGAAGTCTCCGATGGCTTCACGTTGCTCCAC
>CAJYIL010000014.1 GCA_913774795.1 Pseudobdellovibrionaceae bacterium | reverse complement strand
AAATCAGACGCCGGCTTCAGGCTCGCGCTTCGGTGTGCCCGCGTTCGGCAGCTTAATGGCGACACCCCAATCCGAAGCCTGCGACTTGATCGACGACTGAGGATTTTGAACGACGCGCGATTGGAGCTTTGCGAAGATCGGCTCGCGAATCGCGAGGTTGTTATCTTGAAGGACGATCTGGCGCGCTTGGCGTTTTGCGATGTTGATCACGACCGGCGCTTTCAAGTTCGCGGTCATTTGAGTCGCGTCGTCCGGGATCGTGATGATCGAAAACGCGCGCGTTTTCTCTGGATTACCGATCGACTCGAGATCGTGCTTCGTGAGAACGATCGAGTAGTTCGACGTAAACAATTCTGGTTCGAGAACCGGGAACGCGATCTGCGGAACTTCGCACGACTGGAGCCAGGCGAAGATTTCATCGTTCGGGTCGTCGAGGAGAACGAATTTACGGAGATCGTTGAATCCCAAAATGCCTTCTGGGAAGTCGATGACGTCGTCAGCTTGAAGCTGGACCGCTCCGAATCTCGTTGTTTGGATCACCACGTTTTGCCCCCTCCGGCCAGAATGCACACCTACACCCTGATAGACACCGCTCGTACGTGATTCGGTGAATGCGCGCGGCCGAAAACCACATGCAAAACTCCCAACCCCTCGTAGCGGCTGTCATTTAGCGTAAGATTTTGAATTTCGATGGGGCAAGAAAAGATTCTGCCTGTGACGCGGGCAGGCGGACTTTGGTCCAGTCTCCGAGAGCGAATCCACACTCCGTCCACCCGTTCTTCCACACCAGAAATGGAAAAGGCCCATGGTGTCCCATGAGCCTTCGGGTCGCCTGTTTGAGAGGCAATGATTATGGTTTGAGGAGCTTTGAGATGTTTCTCGCCGCTTCAGACGTCACCTTTGATGAATCTTCGTTTTGCGTTTGGATCGCGACGTAGACTTCTTCACGGTGAATCTTCGTGTCTTTCGGTGCTTCGATGCCGAGGCGCACTTGCTTGCCCTTAATTTGGACGACGCGAATTTTAATGTGATCGTCGATGGCGATGCTTTCGCCGAGTTTGCGCGTCAGAACCAACATTGGGAACTCTCCTTCAACATCCTGGTCAAAGAGTTTGGTTCTGGAACCGTGAGACCGCTTACTGGATTAGTAAACAAGTCTAGTAGCGATCCGTCGCCAAAACATGCTTGTCAGCTCTTACGGCTGAAATTGAACGGAACTGTAGCTACAATTGCTATTTTAGGAAGTCAAGAAGCGAAGGCTGGATAAGTTTGCCCGACGTCGCGAGCGATGCCTTCAAAGTAGACTCGGTCTGGTTAATGTCGCTCACCAACTGGAAGGTATCTGCATCCTCGAGATTCGAAGCGAGCGTTTTCGCGTCGATCGCGCCCTTTTGCAGACTGTCGGAAGCCGCGTTCAAAGTCGCGGTGCGCGAGCCCAATTCCGAACGTGCGATCACGACTTGGCTCAAAGCCTCGTCGAGTCGGTCCAGCGATTCGTGCACGCCGCCCTTGTCGTTGGCCTTCAAGCTGATCTGAAGATCGTTCAGCACTTTGAAGACGTTTGTCCCTTTTGGCCGCACGCTGTCGTTGTTGTCGAGTGGCGGAGGGAAGTGAATGTCGTTCTTCTTAAGATTCTCTTCGATCATTTCGCTCGTCGCGCGAATCGCTTCACGCGCGATCGTGCGCTCCGTGAGAGACGCGGGCCCTCGCGCGAGACGTGATTGGTCTTCGTCGGTCGACCGGAGGTCAAACTCTTCACGAATCGTCTCTAGAGGGCCCGGCAGACGCACCTCTTGCGTTGAGCGGCCGAGGAAGATGCGGTCGCCCGGCATGTTCATCGCGACTTTCGCTTCTTTGTTGATCGTGATCTTCATCTCGCCCGAGTCGCCCTTGTAGTTCCCGTTTGGATCAAACGGTGGCTTCTTCGTTTTGAATCCACCGAACAAGAAACGATCGCCTTGCGCGCGGTTTCCGATTTGGATGGCTTGCGAGAACAGGTTTCCGATTTCGATGCCCGCGACTTTGCGAGTTTCGGCGGAGGCCGAGGCATCCGACGATTGATTGATCGCGAGTTCTTTGGCGCGCATCAAAACTTCGGCCAATTCTCCGAGGGATGAGTCTGAGTATTCGAGAAAGTTTTTGGCTTGCGCGATCGACTTTAAGAACTGCTTGCCCGCGCCGACTTCCGTGCGTGTCGCCAGAACTCGTGTCGCAGCCAGCGGATCATCCGAAGGCTTCGTCACGCGCTTCATCGTTGCAGCTTGATTCTGCAAGTCTGACATCTCGGCCCTGTTCTTGCCGAGATTCGCGGTGACCTGATCGTAGTTCATCTTATCGGCGATACGCACTTACGCTAATTCCTTATAAACGCTTCAGGTTAAGAACCGTGTCGAACATTTCATCGGCCGTGCGGATCAATCGCGCGGAGGCATCGAAGGCCTTTTGATACTCAATCAACTTCGTCGTTTCTTCGTCCAAGCTCACACCACTCACGCTCTCGCGAATGTTCTTAAGCTGGTTGACGATGCCCTTTTGCGATTCTTGAGTCGTCTGAATCTTGCGCGACTGAACGCCGACTTCGCCAACCATCGAGTTGTAGAAATCATCGAGCGTCGACTGCTCACCCGGCATCGTGTTCTCGAACTGAAGTTGGCCAATCGCGTTTGCGATGCGGTTATCTCCAGGAGCGTTCGGTCCGCCCGCGGCCGCGATTCGCATTGGGTCACGAGTGACGGCGTCTGTCAGTTCCATGCCCGCCGAGTAGTTTCGAACTTCGGTCGGCATCTGGAAGAAGTCTTGGCCTTGGCGGTTGTAGGAGTCGAAACCACGCGCATGAATGGCGTTGACGTCATTCGCGATTGAGAACGCCATCTTGTCGACGGAGTCCAAGAGACCGCCGATTGTTTTATCGCGCACTTCGAGCAAACCACCGACGGCTCCGCCCGTGAGTTGTCCGGTCACATTGGTCAGCTGCCCGTCTTTATTCGATTGATAGAAGATGTCGACGTTGCCTTCGCCTTTTGTTTCGGTCGCCGGAGTTCCTCGGACCGAAAGGCGTTTCGCATCGTCGCCCGCAACGATCACCGCAGAGTTACCGGCGGTGACGGTCACGGATCCATCTGAGCCTTCAGCCCAACGGATGTTGATTTTCTCGCCGAGCTTCTTGATCAAGAGATCACGGCGGTCGCGCTCATCGTTCGCAGGTCCACCCTCGTTCTGGACGAGCATGACCTTTTCGTTGAGCTTCGCGATCTCTTGGGTCATTTGGTTCACTTCATCGACATTCGTGGTGATCTGCTGATCGATGTCGCGACGGATTTCGGTCAACTGCGTGTTCATGCGCTTGAAGTCTTGAGTGAGCGCTTGCGCGGTCTCTTTGACTTGCGTGCGGGTCGCGAGGCTCTCAGGATTGTTCGAGAGTTCGCGGTACGAGTTGAAGAAATCGGTGATGAACGTATTCAAACCGTTGTTGGTTTGCTCGTTGTAAACTTGCTCAACCCGGTTCATCGCGTCGGCTTTGCCGTCGAGGTAACCGAGGTTCGAAGTTTCTTTTCCGATTTGTTTTTCGAGATAAGGGTTGTTCGTTCTCGTCACGGCCGCGGTCTTTGAACCGTTACCAATGCGATGATTGCCGAGACCTGTCGGTTCCGCCGTCTGGAGTTCCACGCGCTGGCGCGAGTAACCCTCAGTGCTCTTGTTGGCGATGTTATGACCGGTTGTCTGGAGCGCCGTCTGACTGTTCATCATCGAGCGCTTGCCGACATCCATCATCCCGTGGATCTTCGACACGTGTTACGTCCTGGGCGTCCTGCCCTGCTGCTCTTACGCTTCCTTGCGTACGAGATTGCCGCCTTCAGTCTTCGCTGTCGCGATTTGACCTTGGCGAGCGTAAGTCGTTTTTGGCTTCAAGCCGTCGCGAATTTCATCCATCGCGCCGGTGATCGTCGCCAAAGCGGCTTGCACGAGTTCTTCGTTTTGCTTGTTTACTTCGCTGACACGTCTAACGAGAAGCTCGAGAACCGAGTGCATGTTGCGGAGGCGATCTTGCCACTCCGGTACAGCGTAGTTCGCGATGTCGAGAAGACGCGGTTGTTCCGTGTCGGCGCCAACCGAAGCGGCGAGATCGCGAGCGCACTTCAAACGCGCGTTTTCGATCGAGCGGATCTTCACGAGGATGGCGTCTTTGGACTTATTGTTTTCAGTGAGTTCATCGAGTTTGCTCGCGATGAGAATCTCTTTCTCGCGGCGAACCGTATCGAGAAGCGAGCGATAAACCTTCACGAGGTTTTCAAGATTGTCGTTGAGTTCGGTGTAGAGAGTTTCGTTGTTCATCTCTTTTGGTCCATCATCCTTGACGGTTAGAGTCTATCGAGTGTCTACGAATGAAAGCCGACATCCTGCCGGCTTCGCGGGAGCTTCGGTCTCAGCCTGGCATCTTCGAGTGTTCATCGAGGAGGCGGTCGGCGATCGCTTCTGCGTTCACCTTATACTCGCCTTTATCGATCATCGCTTGAAGACGCGCGACCTTTGCTTCGTCGATATCGTTCGACGGAGTTGCGAGCTCACGGGCTTTTTTGATGTCTTGAGCGCGGCTCGAGAGTTCAACTTTCGAAGATGAACCGAGATCCGCCGTCGATTTCGCTTTCATGTCGCCGAGCGATTTTTCGAGACCCTTCGTTTTCGAAGCTGCATCGGCAGCGTTCGTCGAAGACGGCATCGTAGACGGGAGTTTATTGCTCGTAACCTTCATCGCGGGAAACCCTCCATGGGACCGTGGTTCACGCTGTTTGTGCGGACCCACTTCTAAAATCGTATCACAGTGAGACAGGGGTGTTTAAGTTTCTTAAAGTCCTGTCTAGGGACTTATTCAGTTTGGCTCTGCGGGCCGGTTTGCGGTGCGAGATTCCATAAAAACGACTTGGCGTCTTGGTTCAACGTGGCAATCGCCTCGCCGCGTGGAATTTTTTGCCCGGGCGTCGCTTGGCTCGACAGAACGCCGTCAAAGACCAAGGTCGAGCGCAGGCCTTTTCCGTGTTCCATCGTCACTGCCGTTCGACGGCCGTCGAGCCTGGTCGCTTGAACGACAGTCGCATCCCACGGCGCCTGAATTTTTGCGGGTTGCCCGGTCGGACTTGGTCTGACTTCGATCTGCAGCGCGGTTTGCTGCGGGGGCAACGTTTCTTCGTACGCGTTCACGTTCATGTTGGCGTTCACGTTCTTGGCTTTTTCGTTTGGTTCGCGAGCCGTTGCCGCCTCTGGGAAATGTTCGCCGGCGGCGAGGCGCTCGTCGGTTGTGCGAGTGTCGGCTTGCGGGCGCGGCGTGGGAGCGGGCATCGGTTCGGTGTTTTCGACCGTGCGGGTTTCGCCGAGCTGAGCCGTCGTTTTCAACGCTGGCGCAGAGGTTTCAACGGTTGCGTTCGCGTTCATGTTCGCGTTCACGTTGGACGCTTTTTCGTTTGCTGCTGCTTCCACGGGAGCTCTCGTCGAAGCGAGAGGCACGACCGGAGTTGCGATGCCCGCTTTCACTTGCGAGACGTTGGCGATGTCGCGGTTGGTGAGCGGGATCATGCCCTGTTGCTTGAGCGCGCGGCCGCTCTGAGTTTGGCCGAAGAAGCGCTCCATGATTGGGTCGTAGATGACTTTCGAGAAACCGACTCCGCCCTGCTCGCTCCACGCGTCGATGTACTGTTCATCGCGCTGAGAGTTATAGATGTTTTGCGCCATCGAGGGCTTGTCGGTTTCGCTCACGGTTGAGCGCATCGCTTTGAACATTTCTCCGAGGAATTGTCGCTCGTACATCTTTGCGACGTTCATGACTTTCTCGTTCACGCGCGGAGCCGCTGCCGCCGCACGCGGATCGCCGTCAAGCTTGCGAGCCACTTGCTCGTGCCCCGCACTGCCCGCTTCGCGAGTGATCGCTCGTTGTCCGCCGATTTTTCCGATAGGAGCAGTCATGTGAGCTCCAGAGAAGAAATGAGAAGGTGAGTCAGAGTCAGTCGCACATCCTGTGCTTTACAAATAACAGCGAAAGTCAGTTGCCTATCCTGGCGATTAACCTTTGCTCCAATTTCCTGCTCGAAACGGTCTTTGCTCTTGAACCAATCCTTGGTTGTCGAACTCTGACCCACCATCCCCCGGGAGATGAACGCATCCATGTGTTCACCCGTACCCATTTTTATTTTATGTCCTTTTGTGTCACTTCGAAACACATTTCACAAAATTTCCAGCTCACCCTGAAGGGCGCCGGCTGCTTTGATGTTTTGAAGAACCGTGATCAAGTCTTTCGGCGAGACTCCAAGAGAGTTCATCGCTTTCACTAAATCACCGACACTCGTACCTGTGTCCAGGACCGCAACGCGATCACCAGACTGGTCTTTACTTTTCGAATCTTTGCCACCGACTTTCACGGAGAGATCTCCGTGAGAGATGGCAACGCGCGAGATGCGAACGTTCTCGCCGATCACAACGGTACCCGTCTTTTCGTTCACGATCACTCGTGCGCGAGCATCGGGAGTCACTTCCAAAGCTTCGATCGAAGCGAGCAACTCAACTGCTTTTCCCTCGTACGCAAACGGAACGATGATGTCGACCGTGCCGGCATCTTTCGCCGTTGCGTACTTGCCCGAGAGGTCGAGATTAATTTTCTTTGCGAGACGAGCCGACGTCGTGAAGTCTGGGTTATGCAAAGTCAGACGAAACATTTTGCGCGACGTGAAATCTTCAGCGACGTCGCGTTCGATGATCGCGCCGTTTGGAATACGGCCAACGGTTGAGTGTGAATCGGCACCCGTGCCGACCAGGAGTGATCCCTGTGCAACCGCGTAGATATTCTGATCAGCCGCACGAAGTGGGGCTTGCAATAACGTACCGCCGGCGAGCGATGCGGAATCACCGACCGACGAAACCGTGATGTCCATTTTGTTGCCCGCACGCGCGAACGGAGGAAGCGTCGCCGTGATGATCACCGCCGCAACGTTCTTCGAGGCAACGTCTTTGTCTTCGAGTTTCACGCCGAGTTTATCGAACATGCGCGCGATCGACTTATTCGTGAATTCTGATTTTGAAT
>CAJYIL010000013.1 GCA_913774795.1 Pseudobdellovibrionaceae bacterium | reverse complement strand
CGCCTCGACGTCGTCGTCGCCAACGCCGGCATCTCGATCATCAAGCCCGTCACCGAATTTACAGAAGAAGAGTACGACCGACTTTACGACACAAACGTAAAAAGCGTGTACTTCACCGTGCAAAAGGCCGCACCGCTTCTCTCGGAAGGCGCCTCTGTCGTCATCATGGCGTCGGCCGCCAGCTGGATGGGATTCGGCGGAGGCAGCGTTTACGGCGCAACGAAAGCAGCGCTCAACGCCTACACTCGTCATTTCACCGCGGAGTTCGCTCCGCGCAAGATTCGCTTCAACTCCATTTCACCTTCGCTCATCGAAACACCAATTCAGTCGAAGTTCACGAACGACCCCGCAAAACTCGAAGCGTTTAGAGCCGCCGGAAGACTGAATCCCCTCGGCCGCATGGGCGAAGCCGAAGAGGTCGCCCAAAGCATTCTGTTCCTGGCCTCCAAGCAATCGAGCTACGTGAACGGCACTGAGCTTTACATCGACGGCGGAGGAAAGGCGGTTCCCGGCGTTTTCTGATACCTCGCAAGCAAAAGGGGTGCTACCTCTCAAAGGAAATGCACCCCAACCTAACTCTCGATTTTAGCGATGACCTTCTCAAAATCGCGCGCCAGCGAATGCCGTTCGGCAAGTATGCGGGTGAACTGCTGATCGATCTACCCGAAGCCTACATCACATGGTTCCACCGTAAAGGCTACCCTGACGGCGAACTCGGCAGACTCTTGTCACTTCTCTACGAAGTGCATTTGAACAACCTAACCGAGCTTTTCACGCCTCTTCGTCAAAACTAAAAAAACACACAGATGTAGCCTGATGCAAATGGCGTCGGTACGGGATTTGATCGAAACATGCTCGCAGTGTCAACGCCTTCCGTTTACGTCACCTTAACAAATGCATTCCGTCAGCGCGTGAATCTGTAGACTGAACCAAAAATGCTTCCCTCGCCACTTGAGCGCAGGTGAAGATAGATCGTGAATTTAAATCTGTTTCAAAAGCCATTTATCCCTCAGGCGACTGCGATCATCTTTCTGGTTGTGACGATTTTTATTCGCAGCCTCCCTCAGAGCGCGTGGGATTCGGGCCTGACAAGCAATGCTCTCTCGTTTCACATCGTTCTCGAATTCATCGGAATTCTCGTCAGCTTTGCCGTCTTCACCGTCGGATGGGCGACTTATCAGAACGTGCGCTCAGCCGACATTCTCGTCTTGAGCGTTGTCTCTTTCGCCACGGGTTGGCTCGATCTGTTGCATACGCTTTCATTTACCGGAATGCCCGATTTTCTGGGGCCGAGTGGTCCCAATAAAGCTATTTACTTTTGGCTTGCCAGCCGTTTTACAGGTTCGACGGGCTTACTCTGGCTGAGTCTTTCGAAGCCGCGACTTCTCAGGACCGGCCGCCTGCGCTTCGGCCTGATGATCGCGATGATCCTCTGGACAAGCTTCTGGTTCTGGCTCGTGCTCTTTCATGTGCAGGATCTCCCGACCATGTTCACGCCTGGCCTTGGTCTGACACCGCTCAAACTCGCGCTTGAATGGACCACCGTCTTACTCGCATTCACGGCTGGAGTTTTGTTTCTTAGAAGAGGTGCTAAAAGCGAAGTCGTCAGCTTCCAGTGGCTGGGCTGCGCGTGTTTTATATTCGCCCTGAGTGGTTACATGTTCACCACTTACCGAGAATTCAGCGATCTCTACAATTTTATTGGGCATGTCTTCAAAGCTTTCGGCTCTCTGTTTCTCTACAGAGCGATCTTCGTTGAGTGCGTAAAGAAGCCTTACGAGGAAGCCAAGCGCTCCGAGAACGTAGCGGTTGAAGCAAACCTGTCGAAGAGCCGGTTTCTAGCCAACGTCAGTCACGAACTGAGAACTCCTCTTGGCATCATCTCTGGCTACTCCGATTTGCTGGTCCAGAAGTCGACGCTCGATGAAGAGTCTCATCAGTGGTCGGCGACGATCAATCGCAATACAAAACAGCTCCGAGAACTCATCGACGATCTTCTCGACCTGTCAAAGGCTGAGAATGAAAAGCTATCGGTCGATATTTCAGAAACCGAGATCAACACGATTATCAGCGATGTCATCGTGAGCTTCGACCTCCACGCTCGCCACAAGTCGATCGGTTTGCACTTCAGACCTGACGCAGACCTCATCGAGGTTCAAACTGACGAACGACGCCTCCGACAGATACTGATCAACGTCATCGGAAACGCCGTGAAGTTCACCTCACAGGGTAAGATCACGGTCTCGTCACGGCAGATCGAAAATGGAGTCGAGATCTCCGTGCGCGACACGGGAATCGGAATGTCACCCCTCGAAACGATAAAGCTCTTTCAGCCGTTTGCGCAAGCGAACGATCCGTCGAAACGCCAATTCGGCGGCACGGGCCTCGGCCTCGCTCTGTCAAAGAAGCTTGCCATTTTGCTTGGCGGCGATTTGAGTCTGCACGAGACTCGAGAAGGAGTCGGGAGTGAATTTGTCTTGTCGCTTCGCAACCAGCCGATCACAGCGACTGCGCAGCACGAAGGAGCGCCTGTAGCGAAAAATTCGCCGCCTGACTTAAGGGGCTGCTCTATATTGGTGGCCGAAGATTCCGCTGACAACCGCAACTTGCTTGCTCTTTACATGAAGCCCACGAACGCTCAACTCACCTTCGCCATTAATGGTCTGCGAGCGGTCGAGGCCGCGAACCGCGACGTCTTTGATGTCATCCTCATGGATATTCAGATGCCTGAGATGGACGGATTCGAAGCCGTCGCGCAGTTGCGCAAGAGCGGATTTACAATGCCAATCCTGGCTCTGACCGCCCACGTTCATCAACCCGAACGCGATCGCGCGCTTGCGGGCGGGTTCGACGGATATCTCACCAAACCACTCGGAAAGTTAGATCTCTGGAGCCAGTTGAGACTGACTTTATCGCGCAACTAGAGCGAAGTGTCTTCAGTCGTTGTCTTATCGCTTGATTTCGAATCCTTCACCGGCGAGCAGTTCCTTCTCCGCAAACGGTCCCAAGCCGATGTTCTCGCCCGACTCGCGCGCGCATCAACAGCAAGCGGCCGTTCAGGGTAAGTCCTGAAGAAACTGACTCGATCAATCGTTTGCGGGTGATCGCTAAAAAGAGATTCGAAAGCGATCGGCTGCTCGATTCGCATCCGCTCGAAGAACTCCGCGAGCGCGTGCGGATCAAGGCCGGCCGCCACCATCGAGCGAGCCGCGAACGCATCGGCCTCCTGTTCATCGCGAATGGAGAACTCACGCGAGATCATCGAATTTGTGAGCGAGGTCGGAACGCCTCCGCCTATGAGTGCAACCAGGAGAAACCGGGTTCCGAGCTCCGAGATCACCGAACGCAAAATGTGTCGTTCAAGAACGTGGCCGACCTCGTGACCCATTATGCCAACGAGTTCATCCGGAGATCGTGCGAAGCAGACGAGCCCACGCGTCACATTGATCGACGCTCCCGGCAAGGCAAATGCATTGATCTCGTCAGAGTCACTCAAGCTCACCCGAATCCCGCGAGTGCCCGGGATTTCGTTTAAGAGAACTTTAAAGTCGGGATCTGAATCGGCAACGGTTGAGCCGAACCAACGGGCTTCTGTCGATAACGGAATTAGACGAGAGAGCGGAGTTGCGGCAAAGCGAACCCCAAAGATGAGAACTGCGACAACCATCACCGCGGCCCCGATCCAAATGAGAACGGGTCGCCACGTCGCGATCCAACGTGAGCTTAAGCCGAGCGCCTCGAACTCATTGGGTGAGAGGATGAGGACAGAGTCGACCGAGATCACTTCAACCGAAACGCCCGTACGTACGATCTCGCACTCGTTCAGAGCTAAAAGAAAAGTCGAATCGCCGACCTCGACTCTCAAAGAGTCAGGGCCGGCGCGACTGACGACACAAACTGCGCCGTTAAACGAGGCCAAGGATTACATCGCGAAGTCGAAGTCGTGATCGAAGTCGAGCGCATCGCCGGCGTTGTCGCCGCCGCTTTTTGCCGAAGCTCGCAAATCGTCTTCGATACGAGAGAAGTCGACCGTGCCTGTATACGAAAAGGTCGATGAGATTTCACGGATCGCCAGACACATCAGCCATGGCGTCGCGATCCCGAGCGATAAAATCGCGCCAAAAAGCATGATGAAGAACGTGCCGAAGAGTTGTGAGCCCGTCATTTCGAACTTAAAAGGCTGACCCATGAAGTGGAGATGGCTTGCGACGTAGCGGTAGCGATTCGCCACGTACCAAGGAGCGTAAAGACCGAGCGTGACCATCGTGAGCAGGACGCCCTTGAAGTTGAGCCAGAAAAATTCTTTCCCGTCTCCGTGAAACGAGAACGGCTGACGACCCCATGATGTCGCGTTCCACTTGATCTTCATGAGGTTGATTTGATTCCACGAGCGGTAAACGCCAAGAGTGAGCATCGTCAAAAACGCGCCTTTGACGGCTTCCTTCAAATAATGGTTGAAAGCGTCTGGGGCGACGTTACCACGAATCTTTCTATAAGTCGTATTTCGCACTTTGTAACGAAAGCCACCGAATTTCATGCGAATCACGAGGAGCGCGATGCCGCAGTAGACAAACGGAATGGCCAGGAGCGGATGCACGAAAAAGGCACCGCACGCAACCGCCAATAGACCGAGACCCATCGCAATCACCCAGCCCAGACCGCGAACTTGATCCATCGCCTGACCGGCGAATGAAAATGACTGGCCCTCGTATGACATGCGCGACCAGAGGTATTGGCGCACGTTCACTTTTGCCTTGAAAGAGTAAATGCCAAAGGTCACGAGCTTCAAAAAGAAGTTCTTTACCTGGATCATAAACAGCTCAGAACCTTTGCCGTCAAACTTGAGTCGATTCATCGTAGTGGCCTCCACGCCCCAACTTTGTTTCGGGAGATTGTGGATGCGACTTAACGTTTCTCAATCTGAGGCGTGCAAACAATCTCGGTTTAGCACCGTCTTATGTTCAGATCAGCCAGCCCGTCGTTGGGCGCGCGCGCGCTCGAGAATCGGTGCTAATTTCTTCGCCAACGCAGCTTTGTCAGCCGGCTTCGACAAGTAATCAGTCATACCCGATTCGATGCAACGGTCGCGATCGGCCTTCATCGCGCCGGCCGTAAAACCGACGATCGGGATTTCCGAGTACGTCGACTCTTGCGAGCGGATCTGGATGGTCGCCTCAAAACCGTCCATTCCTGGCATCTGACAGTCCATCAAGATCAACTCAAAATTGGAGCGATTGAGAGCCGCCATCACCTCGTATCCGTTCTCCGCGATTTCGCAGGCAAAGCCCAGATTCTCGAGCACTTTGCGCGTGATGACTTGATTGATCTTATTGTCTTCAGCGATGAGAATGCGCGCGCCCTTGAACGTTTCAAGCGCGGCAGTGATTTCGCGCGGCGCCGCCGGACCGTCTTTTCCTCGCGGGAGAGTCAGTGTTACCGAGAACTCCGTGCCCTCGCCTTCTTGCGACGTAAAAGAAATCGTTCCTTGCATAAGCTCGACGAGATTTTTCGAGATCGCCAGACCCAAACCTGTTCCGCCGAATCGTCTCGAGGTCGACGAATTGGCTTGTTCGAACGCGTTGAAGAGGCGCTCTCTGAGAGACTCCGAAATACCGACGCCTGTATCTTTCACAGATAAACGTAGACTCACCGTTTTTTCAGTCGCATCGGTTTGATCAACTCGAACATGAATAAGACCTCTCTCGGTGAACTTCACCGCATTACTCAGGAGGTTATTCAAAATTTGCCGGATCCGATGCGCGTCGCCGTAAAGGCGTACATTCAATCTTTCATCGATTTCGACTCTAAACTCCAGGCTCTTTTGTTCACTCAAGATTGTGAAAACGTGCGCCGCATCTCTGACGATCTCACTCATCGAAAAATCTAGGGACTCGAGCTCGAGTTTACCGGCCTCGACTTTCGAGAGATCGAGAATGTCGTTGATCACGGTCAGAAGACCTTGAGCCGAACGGTGGGCCGCCTCGGCGTAGTCTCTCTGCTCTGAAGTTAAAACCGAATCTCGCAAGAAACCGATCATTCCTAAAACACCGTTAATCGGTGTGCGGATTTCATGCGACATATTCGCCAAAAACTCGGTCTTCATCTTCGAAGCCTCAACCGCCGACTGCTCTCGCACCACGGCCTGAGCGCGCTCGAAGTTCGAAATC
The DNA here is from genome assembly GCA_913774795.1 of Pseudobdellovibrionaceae bacterium. Taxonomy (GTDB): domain Bacteria; phylum Bdellovibrionota; class Bdellovibrionia; order Bdellovibrionales; family JAMPXM01; genus CAJYOV01. The sequence goes on along the minus strand of CAJYIL010000013.1, from coordinate 675 downwards.
TCGATCGCTTGCTCCGCCTCCCGCTCAGCCGTCACGTCTCGATACATGACGAGCACTGACGACACGACACCGTTTTCAACGATCGGGTTGTAGTATCGCTCAACCCAGCGGGCACGCCCGATTCCCGTGATCAACCGCGGATCGACTACCACCGCCTCCGTCGAGAGTCGCTCGCCTTTCAGCACTCTCGCTAAGTGTGCGAGCGAGTGCTGCTGGTTAGCACCGTGATCGCGAAGTAAATTTACTTTGCCGACGATTTGGCTTAACTGCTCTTCGGAGAACCCCCAGAGGTCGCGCCAAGCACGATTCGCCATTCGCACAAGACCGTCCGCACCCATGATATGCATCGGAAACGGCGTCTCCTGAAAAAACAGCGCGAGCTGCTGATTCGATGTTTCGGTAATGGCAGCTAACCGAGCTTTCTCGGAGAGAGCCGTGATCTGAACGAACTGCTTGTGTAAAAGCCAGATGTGCAAATTCAGTGCAGCAAAATAGATCGCAAGGAGAACCGCGATGACATGGAGTTGCGAATCATCACGAAGCAAACAGCTGAGAGCCGGAATTCCAAGAACCATCGTGATGTGAGCTGTGGCAAGCCAAGGCTTCGAAGCAAACGTCATAGACGAGAGTGCGGCATAGGCCGCCAACGTCAACATCGTAGCTTCGTCGTAAAAG
>CAJYIL010000012.1 GCA_913774795.1 Pseudobdellovibrionaceae bacterium | reverse complement strand
ATCCCACGCAGACTCATCCTCTACCAATAAATCTTTAACCTCATTCCCCTCAGGGATCGTGGTCTCATGCGGTATTAGCTAACCTTTCGGTTAGTTATTCCCCAGTAGAGGGCAGATTATCCACGCGTTACTCACCCGTGCGCCACTCACCATCGCTGGTTCGTTCGACTTGCATGTATTAGGCGCGCCGCAAGCGTTCGTTCTGAGCCAGAATCAAACTCTCCAGTTAAAAACTGTATAATTTGAATTTAGCTATTATTTAGCCGTCTGTTTGAGAGCTTCACCGAAGTGGAGATCGTCAATCAGACTTTATTTGTTAAAACTCGAATTTCGATCTTTTCAGATCGTTCATTACGAGACCCAAACACTTCATTTTGACTAGCTATTTAGTTTTCAAAGAGCGAATTTTTCAGAGACCGAATGTTTATGTGAAGTCTTCTTCGCAGTCAACTTCTTTTCGCAACATTTTTCTTTTTTCTTTTCGCGTTTCACCGCGTCAGAAACTTTCAAAATGTGAGAAGGACCGTCGTTCGAAATCTCATTCGACGTCCCTTTGTCCGAGCTGAATTTTCACCGGGAATTTTCGAAGAGATTCGTTCGAATCAATTCGTCGTTCTAGTTACTTTTCGTTAGCGCGAACTCCGAGTTCTAATCGAAGTTGATTTCTTACGTCAACTTCTTTTTCATCTTTTTTTCGAATTTCTTCTTTCGAAGATTTTCGCTTTCAAGATGGTGGAGGCAACAGGAATCGAACCTGCGACCTCCTGAATGCAAATCAGGCGCTCTGCCAACTGAGCTATGCCCCCACAGATTCGGAGCGCCATAGATGCTGGAAATGAGCGTGTTCCGTCAATGGCTTTTTAAAAAATAATCGCAATTATTTTTGAGCCGCTTGAGGAATGTGCAACTTCGCTTGTTTTTGCACAAGCGCTGGGCAGATGAGGTTTGGAGATGCCGAATTATGCGGCGGTTTTTGTGAATTGTGCCGGGATACGGGCGATCAACGACCGTTCGTTTGAGAGATCGAAGCCCACTGATTCGCCGCCGGCGACGACCGCTTCGAAGACTTTCTTGAGGACAGCGACTTCACGCGAGTCTGTATCTGTTGCGTGAAGCGCATCTTGAACCGCTTCGAACACACTCTCTATGTCGGGAGTCGTTACAACACGAGGGAGCTTCGTGAGATCGAGCCCTTTTAGTGGCACGGGTTTGAACCCAATGAGTGTGGCCGTCATCAGAACCTTCTTCGAGCTAGCGAAGTTGATCTGAATGAAGTCGTGACCTTCTGTATCGGTGCGATTGAGAACGCTTTCGAGATCTGACGTCGCGAAATCGAAGTGTTTACCGTCGAGGGATTGGGTGATGCGAGTGCGCCCATCGGCGAGAGTGTGCGAGCGAAGACCGCGCGACGTTTTCACGAATGAGAGAATCTCGCTGAGCAGTTCGAGTTGTTTTTCAGGTGCCGGATTCAAACGAGCCTCCACATAGGTGACATCACAGGTATCGTCGGCGCTCTTCGGGCGCTGTAGGGCCAGTCGCAGAGTGGAGCGCTCTCCTGGCGAAAACCGGCCCTTCCTCGGGAATTCGGATGTTCAATAACGAAACGAAGTGCTGTACGTTGTCTTAAAACGAGAGCGGTTCACCCCGCTCACATCTCGAATCTTGCAGGTTTTGATCATGATCGTGACACGTTGGCAGGCCGCCGTTCTTCCTTCTGCAGAGCAGGTGAAAATGATCTTCGAAGGCGAAGGACTGAGTCCCGTCGAGGAAACTTTGCCTCCTGGAGTGAACGTCACCGATCGACGTTTGCCCTTCGATCAAGTGCGCATGGTCGTCTCGGGCTCACTTTTGATGAACATTGCGGGCAATCAGATCTTGCTCCGGTCTGGCGATCGAATTGACCTGCCGGCGAATACGAAACATTCGAAGTCGGCGAATGGTCCTGACGCGTGTGTCTGCGTCGTGGCGACCAAGCCGTTCTAGTTTTTCATCCATTCTAAATATTGGCGGATGTTCTTTTCGAAGCCGTGATCTGTC
>CAJYIL010000011.1 GCA_913774795.1 Pseudobdellovibrionaceae bacterium | reverse complement strand
GCGCGAAATGAAAGCTCGGCCCAAAAATTTCAAGAGCCATCACCGTACACGCGAGCGGCGTATTCGCGGCGCCCGCAAACACCGCGACAAAACCGAGAGCCGCTAAGAGAGAAAATGAAACGGGGATCACGCTCGCGAGAGCGTTACCGAAAGTAGAGCCGATAAAAAGAAGAGGCGTCACTTCTCCGCCTTTGAAGCCCGACCCCAGGGTGATCACCGTGAAAACAGATTTCCAGATTGAGTCCGCGAACGTGAGAGGTTCTTTTAACGATTGCTCGATCACGTTGACGCCGAGACCGGCGTAGCGATCCCAGCTGATAAAATAAAAGCCGGCAACGACGATGAGTCCGCCGAGAAAAGCGCGCGCGGGCTGAATGCCGATTTTCTTGAAGAGGTGAGTCGTGGCGTGCATCGCTTTTGAAAAAAGAAGGGCGACTGCGCCGAAGAGGAAACCGGCAAGCACGACACACAAAATGAGTTGAATGCTGAGTTCTGGCAAAACGGGCGCTGGGTAATGTGTGTGATGCGCACCCCATGCCAGACACGTCCAGTGGCCGACGAACGACGCGATCGTGCATTCAAAAAGTCGACGAACCCGAAGCCCACCGATGGCAAGCACCTCAAGACCGAAGACAGCGCCCGCAAAGGGAACACCGAACACGGATCCGAAACCGGCGCTCATCCCGGCCATCAAAAGCGTCGTACGATCGACCGAGGGAAAGCGTCTGGCGATTTGATCGGCGCCCGAGGCGCCCATTTGCACAGCTGTTCCTTCTCGGCCTGCAGAACCTCCGAAGAGATGCGTGAGCCAGGTGCCGATCAAAATCAGGGGTATGAGACGCAACGGAATAGTCTGCCGTGGTTCGTGGATCTCTTCAAGGATGAGATTGTTGCCGCCCTCGACGTCTCGACCCAGGCGCCAAAAGATGAAGGAAACCGCCGCACCCGCGAGAGGGAGAAACCAGATGAGTTCGGGGTGCGCTATGCGCACAGCGGTAACGGCGTTGAGCGTGATGAGAAAAAACGCCGAGAGAGAGCCCGCGAGAACGCCAACCACACTTGAGAGCAAAACGGTTTGCAACATCTCAATGTCAGGCTAACTTGACGGACTATGAAATTCAAGACGATCGCAAGCTTCCTTCTCTTCTCATCCGTGGCCACCGCAACTAATCATACGTTCCCTGAAGATTGCGGCGAGATGACCACCTACAGTTACCCGATGGCCATGTGCGAAGGCCTTGCGATGCCCGAGATGCCGATGACGATGACCATGCTTCAGGGAAATGCATTTGTCGTCGGCAACCAGACCGAAGGTCCTCGCGCGCAAAACAAAATCGCCTCGACTAGCATGTTCATGGTCGATTACGGAAAAAGTATCAGCGACCGAAATTACTTGAACGTCGACGTCATGCTCACGCTCGAGAAATGGACGCTCCCACGCTCGGGCTATCCGCTGCTCATGCAAATCGGAGAAGAGAATGAAGACCATCAGCCCTACATCGATGCTCAGCACCCGCATTCGTCGCCGCTGATGGGTCTCACGTTTTGGGATAAGTACACGCTCGGAGACAACAGCTATATCAAGGCGTTCTTCGCGCCTCGAGGAGAAGCCACCGAGGGCCCGGTGGCGTTCATGCACCGTCAAAGCGGACAAGTGAATCCCGATGCTCCTCTTGGTCATCACATCGGGCAAGATGTGGCGCACATCACGAGCACGGTGGCTGGGATCGAGCTTCGCCGGAATTGGACTACGCTTGAGTTCTCGACATTTCACGGAGAAGAGCCAAAGCCCACAGAGGTCAATCTTCCGATCGGCCGACCTGATTCGTATGCGGTGAGACTCACGCGTCAGTTCACGAAAGAGATTTATGCGATGGCCTCAGCTTCTTACGTCTCCCACCCAGAGCCGCACGATCCGGACCTCGATCATATTTGGCGTTACTCGTTTTCAATGTACACAAACGCGAAGTTCGATTCAGGCTGGCTCTTTCACGATGCGTTCATTTTCGGTCTCGTGAATCATTACGACGGAGCCGGCGCCCTCCGCAGTCTTCTTTACGAAGCCGCGGTCAATAGAGAACGCTCAACGGTTTGGGGACGCATCGAGGCGGTCGAACGAACGCCGGATGAACTTTTGATTAAGCAGTCGAACGATCGTTCAGTCGGCCGGTGGGTCGAGCTTCTCACTTTGGGTTACACGCACGCGATCTTTCAGCGCGATGACTACGAAGTTACGATCGGCGCGAGCGCGAGCAAAAGTTTTCTTCCGATCGACTATCAAGCCGATTACGGAGGAAACCCGCTGACCGCACGTGTTTTCGCTCAAGTCAGCGGCATGAAAATGATCATGGAGCACTAACGCTTGCGGAGAACCGCGAAGACCGGGAAGTGATCAGAGACGCCAGTGCCTGTGGCTGCGTCGAACTTACGAGGCGTTCCGTCGGATTGGATCATCACTTCGCTCAACGTCGGAATCGAGACCGTTTGGGCGTCGACCGACCACGATCCGTTTTCATCCCAGTGCAGGTTTTTTGAAAACCCGATCGCATCGAGAAACGACCATTCTTTTTTTGTTTTGTAGTATTCGGTCCCTTGGGCGCCTTTGCAACCGATGAGGTGAGAGATCATCCAAGGCGCGAGTTCTTTCGAGTACATGTTAAACGAAAGATCTTCGGCGGCGTTGATATTAAAATCTCCTCCGACAATGACGAGTCTTGAAGCGGGAAGTTGCGCGCGCTTTTTATTCAAAAACTCGACCGCCTGAGCACGCTGGAGGTGCGCGGCACTTCCCGAAGGAAAGTGAACGCCGAAGACGGTGAGGAGTTCGCCGCCCGGAAGTTGCAGCGTCGCTTGCAAGAGACCGCGAGTTTTGCCCGGGACTTTGCGCGCTTTCGCATTCGGTGCAAGAGGAATGGCGTCGTTACGAGGTGTTCCGTTCAATGGGAGGCGCGAGAGAATGGCTTGATCAATCCCGCGATCGTCATTGCCTTCGATCAGAACAACAGTCGAGTAGCCAAGCTTTGCATTGAGCTGATTAAGAACGCCTAAGTTTTCGACCTCTTGAACGATCAGAACGTCGGGTCCGCGACCCTGATTGATGGTGAGAATCGACTCCGCCACGCGCTCGAGTTTCATTTCGAGGGCGGCGGGGCTCCAATCGAGATTCAGACACTCCATGCGCCACGGGTAGATCGCGATCTTTGCG
>CAJYIL010000010.1 GCA_913774795.1 Pseudobdellovibrionaceae bacterium | reverse complement strand
GCGTGGATGATCTTGAGCGCGAACAGATCATATTCACGAGAAATCGGCGCCGAGCCAGATCTTCGGGGCGACAACCCAAGTCCATTTCCCGCCTCATCTGTCGAGCCAGCTCATCGAAGCTGTCAAGAAGTCTGATGAAGTCAGAGTTGAAGGGGTGAAAGAGAACGCGAAAGTCGTTCGCGCCGACACGATCACGAATTTGAAAACAAATACTTCAGTTAAGGACGTGCCGCCGGAACGAGGCGACGATGTACCCCCTCCGCCACCTCCGAAGCCACCGATGGCGGGTGGCCCGCACCGTTCGCTGAAAGAGATGACGGTCACAGGTTCGGTGACCGAGGAACTTTATGGGCGACGGGGAGAAGTGAACGGCGTCGTCTTGGGCGATCAGACCATCGTGCATTTTGGTCCACGACTCTTAGATGAAACAAAAGTAAAGTTCGCAAAAGGTTCAAAAATTAAAGTCACCGGTTTCGGTTCGACAAACGAATTCGGTCAATCGATCGAAGCGACAGACGTCACCCAGAATTAACAACCTGCAGTCACAAGGAAGGTCACGATGAAACACAAAAGAAGTAAATTTTCGGGAACGATCAAGTACATCAGCGTCTCGCCACACGGCGATCCGGAGGGATTGGTTTTTGATGACGGCACATTCGTCAAAACTCCTCCGCATTCACTCCTTAACGGTGAGTTAATTAAAGTCGGCGCGAGCGTTGAAGGAGAAGGCGAGCTGATCGGTGGTGAATCGGCGCAAGTCTTTCATCACGCAAAGGTCGTCATTGGCGGCCGCCGCGTAGCGGACGACTCGATCGACAAAGAGAAGAAAGAAGCCTTGAAGGAGCAACACAAGAAAGACATCAAGGCGCGTGACGAGGCCCCTCTCGTGAAAGCGAATATTCGCGGCAAAGCCGTTGCTTTCGGTGTTAAACCAAAAGGTGAAATCGACCGCATTATCATGGCGGATGGAACATCGGTTCACGTTCCGAAGGACATCGAAATTTCAAAAGATGATTTCTCGGTCGGCGACATGCTCGACGTTCGAGGTGAGTCTCGCTCATTCGGTGATCTCCGGTTTGTAAAAGCCGACAAAGTTCAGCGCGCGAACGCATAATGACCATCGCGATCTGGATCATAGGCCTTGCGACGATCGCTTGCGTTCTCGCAAGGCCGTTTGAAAAACCGGAGTGGATGTGGGCGTCGTTGGGCGCCTTTCTCCTTTGCGTGACGGGTCTTGAAAACCCGAGGCACGCGTTTCAAGCATTTTCATCGGGATTAGACGTCTATCTCTTTCTCATCGGGATGATGTTGATTTCGGAGACCGCGCGAGAAGCAGGCGTTTTCGACTGGCTCGCCGACTGGACACTCGAAAGGGCGAAAGGTTCTCCGTTTCGTCTCTTCAGTCTCGTTTACTTCGTCGGAGTTGTCGTCACCATCTTTCTCTCGAACGATGCCACCGCCGTCGTCTTAACTCCGGCCGTCTATGCTTGTGTTCGAAGAGCGCGCGTGAAGCCTCTTCCCGCACTCTTCGCCTGCGCACTTGTCGCGAACGCGGCAAGCTTCGTTTTCCCTCTCTCCAATCCGGCGAATCTTGTCGTCTACCGCGAACGCCTTCCCTCTTTGATGACTTGGTTGCAACAATTCGGGCTCGCTTCTTTGATCTCGATCGGGCTCACTTTTTTGATTTTAAGCTTCGTCTTCCGGAAAGAATTCAAAGGAGATCGCATCGACTCGAATCTTCGACGGTCGACGCCGCTTTCGTCAGACGGACGCTTGGTCATCTTCACCATCGGCGTCGTCAGTGCGGGACTTCTTTACTGTTCGTCTCGCCAGATCGATCTCGGGCTTCCGACGTTCACGAGCGCGGCTGTCCTGGTCGTCG
>CAJYIL010000009.1 GCA_913774795.1 Pseudobdellovibrionaceae bacterium | reverse complement strand
ACCCATGGAAACTCATGAGCAGATGATCGGGTCTCTCGGCGTCGAGCACCGGCGCGATCACTTCGGCAAAAGAAGCGATGAAAGCGGGATGCTCAAAGTAGTCTTTCACGAATGTGATTTTTTTGCGGCCGGCGTTTCGCTGCAAGACTTCTTCTTGCGAAGAACGAGTCGAGCTCTCCGCGTACTGAGGATAGAGAGGGAAAACGACGATTTCATCGCAGTCGCTCAAGCGATCGAGACCGACTTGAATCGATGGATTTCCGTAGCGCATCGCACTTGCGACTTTAATCTCCGGGATCAAGGCCTGAACGCGCTGCTCGAGATCTCGTAGGTAGAACAGAAGTGGCGATCCCCGGTTCGTCCAGATTTTTTGATAAGCCTCGGCCGAGGCATGCTTTCGCTTCGGAACAATTAAGACGTGAACGAAGAACCAGCGAAACAGCCACGGAATGTCGATGACCCATTTGTCCATTAGGAACTGTTTGAGATAACGACCAACCGAAACGGGCTCCGGCGCATCCGGGGTGCCTAGGTTGACGATCAAGAGTCCTCGTTTCATTTCCATCTTCCTTCGCGCTCGAGTCGTTCGGGCCAGCGCTCAGCACGCTCGAGAATTTTTGCTAAGCCCAAGTCGCCAAGATAATTCCCCATCAAAAAGACATTGTCGACAGGTGTGTCGAGAACCGCGACTGTCTGTTCGAGCTCGACGGTATAGTGCGGGATCGCTTGAGGCCAATTTGTCACGTGAGATTCGAGTGGTCGTTCTTCTATTGCGAAAACACGGCGACGCTCGCTCATGATGTCGATGGCGATTTGTCCCTCGGGCGCTGTTCCCGACCGAATCCAGGTTTCAGAGAAAACCGAACTGCGATTCGGAAAGATGAAGTTGTTCTTCAGCACACCCAAAAATCTCGCCTCGCCAGGAGGAAACAAAACGCCGAATCCCTCTGACCGACGATCGGTCTTCGAAAAAAAGGCGGTCGTCGTCGCGACGGCTCTCATCTCCATCCGACGTAATAACACCGCCCGATTCGGGTCGACGTAGTCTGCGGCGATCAAAGGCGGTGTCGCGACGACGACCGGATGATCGTGAGCGACACGGGCGGCCGCCGAGTTGAAGTGAATCGCGACTCCGCTCGCTCGCAGTTTCGCTTCGAGCGAATCGATGAGCTGCTGCATCCCTAGTTCGGGCGCGACTGTTCCGCGAACCGAGGTTCGTCCCGCGCGCGTCGATTTGCGTTTGAAAAAGCGGCCGACGATCAAAGAAGCACTCATGCGCGCAGATTCGCCAGCGTAGATACCTTGAAGACCTGTGCTCAAAAGATAACGGCAAGCTTCGTCGCCCATCACCCGACAGCCCCACTTTTCGATCGTCTCGCTCGGGCGCGGAGCAATGAATCGCCGCGCGAAAAGATAGTTGAGCCCGAACCACGCCACTCTCAACGAAGCCATGAACCCGAGTGGCCAGCGGCGCGCTTTGCCACCTCGATAGATATATCGCTTCTTCGACTCTGTCGACGCCGCGAGGAGCGGGATCTTCAGATCTTGGAAGAGCGCCTCAACCGCCGGTGAATTTAAAAGACCGTTTGCGGCGGTTTCGACA
>CAJYIL010000008.1 GCA_913774795.1 Pseudobdellovibrionaceae bacterium | reverse complement strand
CAGGAATTTCGCAAGTGCCGCGAGATCAAAGCGCTCTTCGGTGATCGTGCCGATCGGGATTGTTGAGGTCGAAATCTCAGACTTCGGTTGAACCGGAACACTCTTTGGCTTCAACGTCTCTCGGCTCTTCGGATTCAAAAGATGCGAGACTGAACCTTCGATATGTCCGTCGGCGCGAAGTTCTCCTCGCGCAACGGGCGCTGACGTATCAAGAACGTTTCCGCTCGCCGAAGGTGTCCCAGCCGCCCGCACGAATTTCGCGGCGTTCGCGCTAAGAGGCGCCGCGGAGAGCGGTGCCGAAACAGGCGCTCCGCCAAGAGGTGTCGACTTTGGCGCGCCTCCGAGTGGAGTCGAGACAGGCGCACCCGAAAGCGGTGTCGATTTCGGAGCGCCACCACGCGAAGGCGCCCGTTCGACATCCGCGACATCATCCGCAGTGCCCGCTTGCACAAAGCTTTCATCGTTGCTGACAGGAATGCCTTCAACTGTTTGCACAGGTGTCGCAAGTGCGGCCGCCGACGGCGCTGCCGACGTGCCCATCGCTTCGCCGAGCAGCGTTTTATGGAACGTCTTGAAATCGAGCTCGGTTAAGAGCGACGAGAGTTGGTCGCGCACGATCGGTTTCAGGCGAAGGTCTTCGGGCTGAACGCCCAAGGCCATATCGCAAACGATCGTCACGAGTTTCTTCGACAAAAACGCCTCTTCACGCGCGTCGATCAACTTCTTTTGGGTCGCTCCTTTGATGTCGTCGATGTGCGCGTAGATGTCTTCGAGCGATTCGTACTCCGCCAAAAGTTTTTGCGCGCCTTTCTCCCCGATGCCTTTGACGCCTGCGACGTTGTCTGAGGTGTCGCCGACGATCGCGAGGTAATCGATCATTTTGCGGGGCTCGATCCCCCACTTCTCAATCACACCGTCGACGTCGTAACGAACGTCTTTCATCGTGTCGTACATTGAGACGTGCGGCTTCACGAGTTGTGCGAAGTCTTTGTCGCTCGAAACAATCACGACTTCGAGACCGTGATCACGACCGAGACATGTGAGTGATCCGATGATGTCGTCGGCTTCATAGCGGGCCGCTTCGATGCAAGGAATGCCAAGTGCTTCACTCACGCGGCGGAAGTAGGGAATTTGCGGCACGAGATCGGCCGGCATCTCTTTGCGATTTGCTTTGTAACGCGGATCGAGTTCTTTTCGGAAGGAGTCTTCGGACTTGTCGAAGCAAAACGCCATGTAGTCAGGGCGGATTTCGCGAAGAAGTTTGACGGTCATCGAAATGAAACCGTAAAGCGCGTTCACCGGGAGGCCCGACGGATTCGTCAGCGGACGAATCGCGTAAAAGGCCCGAAAAATCATTCCACTGACATCGACAAGATAGAGCTTCTTCATGCGAAGAGCAGCCTAGGTGCTGCTCCGCGAGAGGTCAAATTAAGCGCGGCCTTTTGACGGAATCGCCGCCGGATCACAGTCGAAATTGTGAATCTGAGAAAGTTTGCGTTCGTCCATCAACGTCTCGGCGAGAGCGCGGCGCTGAGTGCATTCGGCATTCGAATCGGCCGTTTGCGAAATGCGAACAAGAGAGCTCTTGAGAGTCACCGGAATCGCGGCCGCGCCGCTTTCAAAGCCCGCCAGATCAGCAAGCGCCACGTTCAGAATGCGCGCCATCTCCGCTTGGCTCCAGCCACAGCGGTAACGGAGACTTCGCAGTTCATCTTTTGAAAAAACACTCGCAGACGGTTCTGGCAGAGCCATGACGTCAAACTCCTTGAGGTGATCTCCTCAATTTAGAGCTGCTTCTCTAAAATTGCTAATGTGTTTACAAACCACAGTGGTGCAACAAAGCCACAGTGAAGTGCTTTAGAGTGAAAATTTACTCGTATTTTCAGGTGTTTCGGAGGTTTGCTCATCGGCGAAGATGAAGACCAAATCCCCTTCTTTAACCAAATCGAACTGGTCTCGGGCCGCCCGCTCAATAAACTCAGGTTGTTGAGCTTCGTGAATTTTGAAATCCATTTCCTTGGCACGCACTTTTGCGGCCACCAGTCGGGCCTGGATGCTGGCGTTCTCGCGGTGAAGACTCCAGACGCGAATGGCGGTTCCGTCGAGAACAACACCGACCGCAGCTCCCGCCAATGAGAGCCACAGAATTTTCACCGGATGGTGGGCCATTTCACGAGCCCACGCGTAGAGAGACAGCAAACGTTCGCGCATGATCACAGTCTGACGTGCGGGGCGCGAAATGACTACGCGGCGAAGGTCCTGAGAGCCTTCGCCGATTCCGAAACCTTAACCGCGGCCGATTCCCGCGGCACCCCAGTAATGAGCGCCTTTGCCCAAGTCTTCTTCGATGCGGAGGAGTTGGTTGTACTTCGCAATGCGCTCTGAGCGGCAAAGCGAACCCGTCTTGATTTGCTGGCAACCAAGGGCGACGGCGAGATCGGCAATCATGTTATCTTCGGTTTCACCCGAGCGGTGAGACATGATCGTGCGCATCGATGCGCGTTGCGCAAGCGAAACGGCTTCGCATGTTTCGGTGAGGGTTCCGATCTGGTTGACCTTTACGAGAAGAGCGTTGGCCGCTTTTTCTTTGATGCCGCGAGCGACGCGCTCCGGATTGGTGACGAACAAATCGTCGCCGACGATCTGAACTGCCGAGCCTTGCTGAGCGGTGAACGACTTCCATCCGTCCCAGTCATCTTCGCTGAAACCGTCTTCGATCGAAACGAGGGGGAACGACTGCATCCAAGACGCATATGTCGAACCAAGTTCTGAAGCGGTGACTTGCGACCCTTCCCAGCGGTATTTGCCACCTTCGAAGAGTTCGGTGGCCGCGACGTCGAGCGCAAGGAAGATGTCTTTGCCGGCTTTGTAGCCCGCTCCTTCGATGGCTTCCATGATGAGCTCGAGAGCTTCACGGTTCGATTTCAAGCGCGGAGCGAATCCGCCTTCATCACCCACACCCGTCGACAAACCTTTTTTGTTTAAGATCTTTTTTAGCGTGTGGAAGATCTCTGAGCCTGCGCGCAAAGACTCTTTGAACGAGTTCTCAACGACGGGAACAAGCATGAACTCTTGAATGTCGAGACCGTTATCGGCGTGCGCACCACCGTTCAAAACGTTCATGAGCGGAACCGGCAAACGATTCGCGTTTGTTCCACCGACGTAACGGTAAAGCTGTAGGCCTGCCGTGAGAGCCGCGGCCTTCGCCGCCGCCAGCGAGACGCCGAGAATCGCGTTCGCGCCGAGCTTGCCTTTGTTCGGGGTGCCGTCAAGCTCGAGAAGGTAGTTGTCGAGCGCAACTTGATCGTTTGCATTCAAGCCGAGGATTTCAGGTGCGATCGTTTCGTTGACGTTTCTGACGGCGTGCTCAACACCTTTTCCGAGGTAACGTTTGCCCCCGTCACGAAGCTCCACCGCCTCGTGGGCGCCGGTCGAGGCTCCCGATGGAACCATCGCGCGCCCCATGGCGCCGTTCGCGAGCATGACGTCGACTTCAATTGTCGGGTTGCCGCGGGAATCGAGAATTTCACGTGCGTGACAAGAGCTGATTTCTGAAGACATGGCGGAGGTCCTTCCCAGACAAGGTGAAGGACCAAGAATCAGGAATTACGTTCGAGCCGTCAAGGGAACGTGCTCAAAAAGCGAAGGCTGCACACCCGGTGCGGCAGGCGCCACGGCCTCTTCGCGAATGTTCGCGAGGTGCGATTGCGCGGATTGCAACTCCGAGATCGCCTGACGAATCACTTGCGGCGCGTTTTCGCAGACGCGTGGCCAATCGACCCGCCTCATCGCTTCACGAACCTGCGGTGTCTCGCGGCCTTGCGCAATCAAGAGGGTCACGAGTTGCTGACCGCGCGCGAAGTAATCACCCAAACGGTAGAGCTCGTGCAAGGCGGCGGCAACCTGATCACGCGAAAGCGCACCCGGAGTCGTGCCACCCGAGCGGAGCGGAACCGCTTGGCGCATGTCGGCCAACTCGGCCTCACGCTCGTTCAATCGCTGTTTCGTTTCTTCGAGTTCCTTTTGCGAACTCTCCAGATTCGAAAGAATCGAATTCACCAACTCCGGATGAAGCGAGAGTTCTGCTTTTTCTTTCTCGTTGAACAACGACTCTTGAGAATCGGTCCATTTGATCGTGACGCGAGAGTCTTTCCAGGTCACAGTCGCCATCGGCTTGGCGATGTACGAAGGAAGTGCTTCAAGCACTGCGCAGAGATACTGAGTCACGAGAGGAAATTCGTCTTCCGAGATCGGAAGAACGAAGCTCACCGAGTCGACTTCGCGCCGAACATCGGCGATCGGTGGTGCTGGGCTGATGAAATAGGAAAGGAATCGCTCCGGCTGAGCGAAGAAATCTTTCGGCGCTTGGACCATGCGGAGAACGCTGTCGAGAACACCCCACGCGCGCAAATCGCGCGACTTGTGACCGACGTCGATCAGAAAACTCTGCTCAAGTGTAGGCCTCAGTCCGAATTGCTTTTCGAGTTCGGAGAGAAGGCTCTCCATTTTATCGGCTTCGAGCCAACTCGAAGGATCGTGCAAAAACTCCGAGGGCCAATCGAACGACTCGTAAACCGGCGTGAGATCTTCACCTCGGCGGTCGAGCGACAGCAGGACGGAATGAGTTATTTTGCAGCTGAAAAGCACGGGCTGGTTCTAATCATTCCTCCTGTCGGACTCAAGCCAACCCTCCCGTCTGCTGAATAATGAGGCAGGTGGAAAACTCATAACTTGCCAGGAACGATTTAAGGGCCTATCCCTCGAAGTTCGGAGGGATTTCTAATGAAACTTTTGGTTCTTACACTCGTTGCTGCCTTTGGTCTCACAGCTCAAGCTGCTCCTCGCGCGCAAGCTCAATTTGCGAAGACATTCGCCTTCCCTCTGTCGTCGGTCGAAAAGATCGAGCAGTCGATCCAGGACGCGGCGGCGCGCACTGGCAAAGCCATGAAGCAAGAAGTGACTTACCAGATCGACTCGAACTTCATCGTTCGTTGCGCTGAAGACTCGCCGGTTTCCTTCGACGGTTATCCTTACGGTTGCGTTTTGCAGACGACTGTCGATGCCGCCGGCACGCAAGTCACACTCATGAACATGCTTTACATGACTCAATCATCGGCCCAGATGAAAGAGATCCTCGCGAATACCGACGTGAACACGACAGAAACTGTTCAGTTCAAATCGCTCTTCGACGGTGGCCGCGGTTCTCGCTACTATTGTAACGCCGAAGGCGCTGCGGGTTCGCGCGCATGGGCTTGCTACTTGTATTTCGTCGACTGATTTTAGGTCTTCGTTTGAAAACGAAAACGCGGAGACCTTGAAAAAGGCTCCGCGTTTTTATTTGTCTTAAGCAATTAAACTTTCGAAATCTCGATCAGCGCGTCACCGATTTTCTTGATCGCCGACTGCATTCGCTGAACGACCGCCGGATCTTTTACCGACGAGAGTTCGTTTGAGAGCTGTTTTGCGGGAATGACGAGACCGAAACCGATGCCCTTGAGCGTCTCGATTCTTTTCTCAGCTATTTTCATTTCGGTTTTGACCTGCTCAAGTCGCTTCTTCGCTAAACGCGCGTCCGCCCCCTGCGAAGCTGAATCGGTTTGAAGAGCGCCGAAGCTCTCGGTAATCTTCAAAAAATCACGCAGACATTTGCGCACGTCTTCACTGATATAATCTTCGCCGATAAAACCTTCGGCGCGTTTTTTCACGTCGGACAGATAAGCGACAAACTGTTGGTTATCCATCTCAGCCTTTCTTCGCGAAAAACTTCGCGCGAGGGAACGGGATCTTGTTGTCTTCGATCTCGTTCATGAACGAAGGCAACTCTCCGACGGGCTCAAGCTGACCCACAAGTTTTCCGTCTCCGCCACGAACCAGAGGACCCATGTTGTAGATGGGTGCCACGACGTAATTGAAGTCTTTGTCGAGACCGCGGCACTCCGCGATCGACATGATTCGGCGCGAGCCGTCTGAAAGACGCGAGATTTGAATGACGAGATCGATCGCACCCGCGATCGAGTACTGAAGCGCTTTTTCGGAAATCTTCGCGTCGGAACCCATCGCCAGAGCTTCGAGACGAACGAGAGCGTCGTTCGGTGAGTTTGCGTGGATCGTGCCCATCGAACCTTTGTGCCCGGTGTTCATCGCTTGCACGAGTTCGAGACCTTCAGCGCCACGAACTTCGCCGACGATGATGCGATCTGGGCGCAGGCGGAGAGCCGATTTCAAAAGATCGCGAATCGAAACTTCGTAGCGACCTTGTTCGTCGGCCATGCGCGTTTCGAAACGAACGACGTGTTCGTACTCGACGATGAGTTCGGCCGCGTCTTCGATGACGATGATGCGGTACCCTTTCGGGATACGCGTGCACAGGAGCGACAGGAGTGTCGTTTTACCCGAGCCTGTTCCGCCGCTCACGAGAATGTTTTTTCCGAGGAACATGCAGATCTCAAGAAAGTTGGCCGCATCGGGCGTGATCGCGCCGAGCTTGATGTAATCCTTCATCGAGATCTTAGCTTGAGTGAATTTACGGATAGCGACCGTCGTGCCTTTCAGAGAGCACGGCGGAATGACCGCGTGAATCCGCGATCCGTCAGCGAGACGCGCATCGAGACGCGGCTCTTCGTTGTTGATGCGTCGGCCGATCGAGCCTGCGATGGCATTGACCGCCGCTCGCAAGTCGTCTTCTGATCCGAACGCGACACCTTCTGCGCGCTCGATCTTCCCTTTTCGCTCAAAGAAGATCTCGTCAGGACCGTTGATCATGATCTCCGTGACGGTCGGATCTTCCCACAAGGCTTGAACCGGCGCGAGATAACCCGCGACGGCTTCTTGGTGAGCTTGTGAAATCCGATTGCCCGCAGCCATGATGAAATCCTAGACGTTATTGATCCGATGCCGGTGCACGTACGGTCGTTGTTTCACGAACGTTGATAGGTGGAGCATACACCACAAGTTTGCCTTCCGCAGCCGTCTCTGGACTCTGGAACGAGAAGACGCCCTCTTTATTCGGAGTGAGCGAAAACGTCTTCACCTTGCCGAAATACGTAGCGTGGTGCTCCGCGAATCCGTCGAGGATAAACGAGATGTTCTTTTCTTTCTCATTCACGTTCACGACCGTGATTTTGTAACGCGAGTTTTTACGAACACGAACGGTATTCGGAACGAAGCCCTTCTCCGTGTTGAGAATGACGATCTCCTGGACCGGTTCGGCTTTCGCGTCGAACAACTGGTCGAACATCCCTTTCGAAGGCTCAGCCTTTTTGCCAATGTCTTCTGCAGGCACGGTCGGGTTCATGATCGTCGGCGACGAAATGCTAGCCGGTTGTCGAGACGTATCGATCGGATTAAATTCCGCATGGCCAATGGCCGCATCGTTCAGATCGTTTTCTCTGACAGCTTTTGAGCGGCGCGAGAAATCGACGGTCCAGTCCGCTTTCACGGTGATCGTGACTGAAGATGCCGCGATGAAGACCAAGGCGAGCTTAGTGCAGATCTTGGCGCGTGTGATAATCAGCGAATTCACGTGCAACCTCCATAGCGAGCATTTCGAGAGCGTCTTTATCGAGAGTGTTCAGTTTTTTCGTCAGTTGAGTGCGATCGCGGCCGCATTCGTTGACGGCGATGATCGCCGTGTCGAGTTGCGGGCTGCCCTTCTCCATCTCGAGGAGGCGCGAACGCCAGTCCATCGCGAGTACCGGCTCGATAACGCCCAAATCATAAAGAGCGTCGAACACGGCTTGAAGATCCCCTTGAAGATGTCGCATGCGTCCTCCTGACGAACATGAAAGAGCGTCCTGCTCTCTCAAATGACTCTTCGGTCAGGAGACGGCTCAGCTTGAGACAGCGCCGCTTGGCTCGAGAAAAACTAGACGCTGGACGGAGGGCGAGGTACTTCAAGCGTATGCATTCAGCTCCGTATTTCACGGCCTTTGGTTTAATCGCAATTATGAATTCGATCCGGATCGTCATGCTCCGTCGACGCCTTCGCGTTTCGATTGGCGATGGCGGGCACGCGATCTTGGCGCATGCCGTGCGCGGTTTCGGTAATTTCATGGAGTATGTGCCTTTCGGCCTGATCCTTCTTCTGGCGCTCGAGATGATTCAAACTCCACCGTGGTTTCTTCATCTTTACGGTGGCACTCTTCTCATTGGCCGCGTTTTGCACTCGGTCGCTTTCATGAAAGAGACGATCTCGATGCAGGCGAGAGTGTTCGGTATGGCTTTGACTTGGACTGCGCTTTTGATCGGTTCGATCGGCATCACCGCATTTTCGATGATGGCACTCCGTGGCTAAACTCAGACTCGACAAATCCGAAACCAAACCTTCGAAGCCCGCACGAGAGACCGATGAATCGCCCGCGTCGGTTGCGCCCGGCTATTTGCTTCAATGTGCACCGGGGCTCGCCAAAGTTTTGCAAAAAGAGTTGAACTTCGTCGGCGCGACGTCGCGCGATCAGAAGCTGTTCGTCAAACTTCAGCGCAATCACGATCTGATTTTTGCGAACAAAGTGAAAAGCGATCTTCGCCTCGACGAAATTCGCACGGCCGAAATGGTTTTGAGATGTCCTGCGTACGGGCGTTTCAAAATTTCGCAACGGCAACTGGCTCTCATGGCTGAGACTCTCACGCATCTCGGGCCTCGCCGCTTGGTCGTCAGTGTGGCGGGCCAAGTTTTTCAGCGCCAAGATCTCGCGCGCTTTTTAACGAAGTCGCTCGCTGAACGCGGCTACTCTTTCGATGACGACGTCGAAGACGAAGTCTGGATGTTCTGTATCGATGAGAGCTGGTACTTCGGTCTCCCCGTTTTCAAATCACGCGCGCTTCGCGACGAACGCGCTAGTGAGCGAGAAGGCGCATTGCCTCCGACGATTGCGGCGGCGATGGCGTTTGCGTCTGTGCCTCGCGCACACGATGTCGTGTTCGATCCGTGTTGCGGTTCCGGGACATTGCTCGCGGAGTTTCACCGTTACGCGCGCGAAGCGAAGCTGACCGGTGTTGATATTGATCCACACGCTGTCAAAATCGCTCGCAAGAACATGGAAATTCTTGTCGGTGAAACGAGCGATACAGAGGGCCTCATTGCGGGCCCTCACAACGAGACGCGGCTCACAGTCGGAGACTCCCGAACACAAACTGCGCCCGAAGGTCTCACTCTGACCCTTGCAAATTTGCCGTTTGGGGTTCAGTTCGGCGACCGAGCGTCGAATCCGGCGCTCTACCGCGATCTCATCGCAGCCTCACTCAACTCTGCAACTCCCGAGTGGAGAGGGATGTTTCTGACCAGCGATACCGAGTCGTTCGCGCAGAGCGTGCGCGATCTTGCCGTGACCCCTCCCGAAGTGATGTTCAAGGTCAAAATTCGCGGTGAACTTGCGACCTGTTACCGGATCAAAGGTCGATCCTAACAATTCAGGACGAAGGTTCACCTCGCGCCCGTGAAACCTCTCTGATTTAGGCCTGACAAGTTTGTCGAGCGCCGTTCGCGTTTTTGAGTTGATCCATCTGTGGTCGGTTGTTACGCCAAGAGGATGAACAAATTTATCAAGACTCTCAAAAGCTCGAGCATCGAAGGTTTCGTTCTTATTGGTTTGTTAACGGCGGTCGCCGTCGTCCTGATCGCGGGATGGGGCGAAGCGATGAAGCTTCGCTCGACGGTTGCCGCAAATGCGGCGTTGATGAAGATCGATTCAACGACTCTCACGGAGATCGAACATCTCCGCAATCTCGCAGACTCCCAGATTCAAAACGCGCGCGCGTATTTCTTGATGGGCTCGAAGTCGATCTACGACAAACAAAAGGCGGAGAAAGATCAATTCGCCGCCGAACTCGCCGCCTACGAAAAGAAACACGATCTTCCGGCGGTTCACGATCTCGTCAAAAAGGTCTCAGAAGTCACGAATCAAGAGGCCGACTTCTTTCACCAAGCCGAAGAATTCCGCGCCAAACAAACCGAATCAAAAATCGTCGGTCAGTTCTACCAAGCGAAAACAGCCCCGCTCTTGAAAGAGATCAATGAGCAACTCGACAAAGGCGTCGCTCTTCACAAAGCGGCGTTGAGCGATGCGAGCGCAAAAGGCACTCAAGCTGGCCTCGATGCGCAGAACGAAATTCCGAAAGCGATGTCGGCGCTTTCGACGGCGATCGCCATTCTCGCCGGTCTCTTCGCTCTTCTCGTGATTCGCGTTCTCGCTTCTCGAGCGCGCGTGCTTCGCGAACGCGAGCGTCTTGTGAACGAAGCGAAGCAAGCGATCATTTCGCGCGACGAAGCGATCTCAGCGTTCACTTACGACTTCAAAGAGCCGCTCGAGAATTTGAAACAGATTGCCGACTCACGCTCGCCAGAAATGCCCGAGCTGGTGAAAGCGACGGTTGTTGAGATGGAAGCCCTGATGGCTGACATCCACGACCAAACGAAAGCCTCGACGGGTGGCCTCTTCTTGCGTCTCGAACAACTTGGCGTCGCCGATCTTCTCGACGATGCGCAGTCGTTCCTTCAGCCGCTCGCTCGTCAGCGCGACATCACTTTGCAATTCGATGCGGTGAATGCATCGGTTCTCGCCTATGTCGATCGTGAGCGCGTGATGCGCGTTCTCGCGAACCTCGTCGGCAACGCGATTAAGTTTAGCCCGAAGCACACGCGCGTGACTGTGAAGGTCAAAGCTGACGCCCAGTTCGCGAACATTTCGATTCTCGACAGCGCTCCTCAAATTCCGGAGAGCCGCATGGCTTCGCTCTTCGATAACTTCTGGCAAGCACGTCGTTCTGCGGACCAGGGTGCAGGCGTTGGCCTCACGGTCGTGAAGACGATCATCGAAGCCCACGGCGGCATCGTGAAAGTTGAACACAACCTGCAAGGTGGCAACACGTTCACGTTCTCGCTCCCTCGCCGTCGTCCGGCGAACGCACAGCTCAAGAAGCCGCAATCATCGGGCGTTCGTAAGATCGCCCGCGCGGTCTCGCCTGAGATGCACGAGCCGACTGAAGGGCCTGCGCACTAAGTTATTTTTGTAAGTACTTGATGAGAGCCGGAGATGCCTTCGCTAAAGCCTCCGGCGTTTTTGCGACGACTGAAAGCTGCGCATCACCGGCGACATAAATGCGAAGAGCTCCCGGCTTTAGATCGACGAACGCCACATCGCCTTCTTGCTGAAGAGTACCGAGAATCTTGAGTGCATCGAGCTGAACGCTTTGCGTGAGTCTCGGGTCACACTTCAACACGAGCTGGATTGTCTTCGCTTTATTCGTATAAGCGCGTTCTTTTTCGTTCGGTGTCGGCGCAAAGCCTGCTGGCGCGCCGGCAGGACACGCGACCGCATTCAGAGAAAACAGCAAAGCGATTACTGACATCCGTTCCTCGGCTGGTGGCGGCTCGAAAGCAAATCAGCTTTTTCGATGAAGGTCGCACTGCAAACATCTTCCTCGTCGAGATCCTGATCACGCGCGCAGGCTTTTTCGCCGAGATGCCGAGGTCCTGTATTGTGATTGCTTCGGTCGTAAACTTCGAACCGACCATGCAGCGAATCCCACTCGAGACAGCAATTGATGTTCCGTGCGTGACGACCGAAGTAGGAAACTCGGAAAGCGTTTCGCCCCACCGACGTCATCTTTCCCGGTCCAAACTTCTTCATGAAGTTGGGACAGCATTTGTACGGATCTCCGCGAAGATCCGGTTGGCATTCGCCTTCGGAAGCGCGGCGGGCTTCATTCGTTTTTGCCGACGATCCCCCGCTCGCAACTCGCGCTAGAATTTGATCGCAGATGAAACGCCCGCCGAGAAGCGTGTTCGTTTGCGTTACTAAGAGGACGACCGGAGTCATCATCTCGGCCGTGATGCGAAGTCCTTGTTTAATCTTGTTCTGAAGTGACTCTGCGTTTTCGCGGAGACGGCGCTCGTAAGAACGTGCCGCTTCCGCATCAACGACACCGGAGCGAGCGGCGATCGCACACGCGCCTGCTAAGCCGATCATCAATACAACAGCGACTTCGGGCGCAATTGCCAAAGCCGGAGCGACCGCGCGTGCCTCGCGCTGCCGAACCGAGCCCGCATTAAAGATCGTGAGGAAGACAAGGAGGCTGACCAGAATCCGTCGCATGTCTCTTCATTTTCGCAAGAAGAGGCGCTCGTGTGTACTGGACTGGACGACGGTCGAAGGACAAACAAAAACGCCCTCAACTCATCGTTGAAGGCGTCTCATCTGAAACTCGCTGAAAGCCGGCGAATCAGTGGTGGTGATGGCCGCCCGGACCGTGCGCGTGGCCGTGCTCGATTTCGTCTTTCGTGGCATCGCGAACGTCGACAACTTCAACGTCGAAGTTCAAATCTTGCCCTGCGAGAGGGTGATTGCCGTCGACCGTGACGTGCGTGTCGTTCACGCCCGTGACAGTGACGACCTGAACGTGGCCGTTGCCCGAGTCTGCGTGGAATTGATCGCCGACAACGATGTCTTTTTTAGGGAGCTGCGCGCGCGGGACTTGAACGATCATGTCTTTTTCGACTTCGCCGTAAGCGTCGGCCGCTTTGACCGAGATCATTTTCTTGTCGCCTTTGTTGAGGCCGTGCATTTGGTCTTCGAGACCCGGAATCACTTGGCCAACGCCTTCGAGGTAGCTCATTGGCTCATCGCCGAACGACGACTCGAGCTGAGTGCCTTTTGAATCTTTCAACGTGTAGTGAAACGTCACAACTTTAGGTGTGCTCATGGGGTCTCCTTAAAAAACGATGGGCGGAGATTTTCATCCCGCCCATCCCAAGTCAATTCCAAAGCCCCTAAAAAGGGTTTCAATTACATGATATTTGCTGCGAGTTCGGCGAGTTCCGAGCGCTCACCCTTCATCAAAGTGACGTGAGCCGCGAGGCGCTGACCTTTGAAGCGATCGACCGAGTACGTGAGACCACTGGTCGCAGAATCCACGTACGGGTTATCGATCTGGTACGGGTCACCTGTTAAGACGACCTTCGTACCTTGGCCCGCACGGGTCACAATCGTTTTGATTTCGTGCGGAGTCAGGTTCTGTGCTTCGTCGACGATCAAGTACTGATTCGGGATTGAACGACCACGAATGTACGTGAGTGGCTCGATATTCAACATGCCTTGATTGATCAGTTCTTGCGCGCGACCTTGCGCCTTTTTATCGGCACCCATCAAGTACTCGACGTTATCGAAGATCGGTTGCATCCAAGGATTCAACTTTTGTTCGACGTCACCTGGCAAGTAACCGAGGTCACGACCCATCGGGAAGATTGGACGCGAGACGAGCAAGCGCTGGAAGCGGCCTTCATCCAAAGTTTTGAAAAGACCGGCTGCGAGGGCGAGGAGCGTCTTTCCGGTTCCCGCTTTTCCGACGAGAGACACGAACATGATCTCGTCGTTAAGAAGACAGTCGATCGCAAACGTCTGTTCGACGTTGCGCGGGTGAATGCCCCAGATCGAATCCGTCGGCGCCAGCAGAGGAACAATTCCGCCCTCTTTTTCAGAGAAGCGGCCGATCGCCGAGTGATTCGGATTCGAGAGATCGCGCATAACGACGTATTCGTTTGCGAGAAGCCCGAATGTGTCAGACGTGATGATGCGGTCTTTGTAGAAGCCGTTGATCAAATCTGGCTCGACGTCGACGGTGCGGTGACCTTCGTACATCTCGGAGACATCAACGCGCTCCGGTTCGTAGTCGCGTGCGACGACACCGAAGACGTCGGCTTTGATGCGGAGGTTGATATCTTTGGTGACGAGCTCAACTCCGATTTTCGGGAATTGTTTTTGAAGTGCCAGCGCGGTTGCGAGGATTCGGTTATCGGCTTTCGCCGCATCGAGTTCCATTGGCATGCCGGTGACTTCGAAATCGGTGTTTACGTAAACGGTCGCGTTTGATTCTTCGAGACGAATACCTTCGGAGAGTTTGCCTTGCGCTCTCAACGTATCGATGAAGCGAGAGAACTGACGAGCGTTTCGGCCGTTTTCTCCGAGGTCGCGTTTGAAGCGGTCAACTTCTTCAATGACCGAGATCGGAATGTGAATGTCGGAGTCGCGGAATTTCTTGATGGCCAGTGCATCAAAGAGAATGACGTTGGTATCGACGACGATCTTACGGGCGGCGCTTTCGCGTCCAGATGCAGCCACTACTTCCTCCATGAAAGTAAAATAGGACCAAGCAGCCACAGGCCGTTGGTCCCGTTACATTCATTGCATACTTACGATGGACGGAAGTCGAGCCCTTTATTTGGGCGGAGACGATTAGCGAGCGAGCCCGGAGACCATGACGTCGCCATGATCCGTCTGGAGAGACGCGCTGACGGTTTCGATGAACTTCACGAAATGATGCAAAGCCACATCGTTGACCGTGCCTTTCACGAAGCCGACACCATGGCGGTGAACGCCTTCTTCGTCGATCGCGCGCGCGTTCGAAACTTTTGCGATGAAACCAAAGTAAGTTTGGTGGTTTAGGTAGACGCGCATTGCGACTTCCTCGCCGACTTTGAAGCCGCCTTCCGAGAGATCGATGTCGAATGCGAGACCGTTATCGGAGACGTCGTAAAGAGCGACTTTCTGAAGGCCGCGCTCGGGAACGACGACGTAGGCACCCACGAATTCTGTCAAAATTGTCCGGCGAACTTGGCGGCGCTCATCGACGAGGATGGCGTTTCGGCGTTCTGTCATGTCGACAACCGGCGAACCCGTGTCATTCCCTACACGCCCCGATGTTGGTCGTGTGGATGGGCGGCGCGCTTTTAAGTCGATGACATTATTCGATTTGTTCATGAAAACCCCCGTCTTCGTAGAACTCATCGGGTGAAAATTGCTTCAACTTGAGTCAGGTTCGGTGGACTTTGTCTCAACCCCGAAATAGGGTTTAAATATGCGGTATTTTCGCGCACTTATACTATCATTAGGATTTCACGCGATTGTCCTGCTCCTCTTTTGGCTGCTGGCGGCAAAGACTCCCACGAGTCTGACGCCTTCTGCCCCGACCGTGGTCGAGCTCATGGAAGAACCAACTCTCGCTAAGCGTCCGCGCCAAATGGCGAAAGACGAAAAGCAGTTCGTTCGCAAAGCCGAAGTTCCGCCCGAACTCCGTACCCAAGAAAAACGCGACGCTCGCTTCGCCAGCGAAGATGAACAGTTCGTTCTCCAGGAACAGCAGGCACGCCAAAGCGGGATGACAGCCAACCGATCACCGTCTGTCGGTGATCCGAAAGTGCAAGCGAATCAGCCGCGCCCTCGCGTCGCTAAAAAGCAGATCGATTTCAAACCTGATTCTCCGCTCACTCGTTTCGCTGAGCGCGAACTCGCCTCGAACGACGGCGATGTCGAAATGCCGTCGCAGAAAAAACAGGTTGAGAACTCGAACAAGCCTCTCGACTTCGCGCGCTTCGGTCATTTTGAGCGCGGGATGTCGACGGTCGGAGAAGCATTGCCTGACGACATCAAGTTCGGCGACTTCACCGCGTTGAATACGGATCGCCATCTCTACTACTCGTTCTACTCGCGTATCGAAGAAATGGTTCGCGGCCGCTGGGTGAATTACGCTCGCGCGGTGGTTTACGGTATCGAGAACGGCTCCGAGAAAATCTCAGGACGCGCTTCGTTTACGACACAGCTCGAGATCATTCTCGATAAAGAAGGCACGTTCTCGCGCGCGATCCTTCACTCGTCATCGGGATCAAAAGGGCTGGACTCGGCTCCTGTCCAGGCCTTCCGGGATGCGCAGCAGTTTCCTCATCCTCCCGCGGAGATGGTGAAGGACGACGGAACAATTCACATCTATTACGCGTTCAGCGTGAACATGGTTCCGCGTTACGCCGCCCACAACGCCGAAGACGACTAATCGCGAAGTCCTGGACCTCGCGGTCCTCCCGCCATCAGTTACAATGAAGACATGCAAGTCATCGTATGGGCGCTCGTTTTCGTTGCGACTTTTTTTGCTCCGACAATTTCTCGCGCGGGCATCTGGGAAGTGGGAGCTTCGGGCTCTTATCGTCGACAGAATATTGCGCAAGACGCGGTTGATGAAGCGCAGTCGCTAACGGGATCACTTTCGTTTTATTTCAATGAGCAGTCGGCGATTGAACTCTCCTACACGGATGGCACTTCAAAGCGTTCGATTAGCCCGAACGATCTCAACGGACACATCACGACTTCGGTTTATAAGTCGATCGGTCTCGACTTCATTTACACGCTCATGGGCGGCAACATTCGACCCTACGTCAAAGCCGGAACGCAGTACCTTCTCGAGAAAAAAATCATCGACCAATACCGCGTCTCCGGAACGGCTTTTCGCGAAAACACGGTGGAATCAAATCCCGCGTTTGTTCCATCGCTCGGAGCCGGATTCAAAATGGGTCTGACGACTTCGCTTTCCTTGAAGGCCGGAATTGATGCGTGGACTTCAGACGGTCTAGATGTGCAGCCTGTGAAAATCGACTACGCCGGCCGTGTCGGACTCTCGTGGATGTTCATGTAAATGCGTCTCGCTCTTCTCTTCTGCTTTCTTCTCTCCGGATGCCAAATCGGTTACTTGATGAAGTCGGCTTACTCCCAAGCCGATCTTTTGCGTCGACGGGTCCCGATCGCTGAAGCGGTGAAGACGTTGCCTGAAGAGGAAAAACGCAAACTTCTTCTCGCGCGAGAGGCGCACGTGTTTGCCGAAACGGATCTCGGTCTCGCGCACACGAAGAATTACGATACGTTTGTGCAGCTCGATGCCCCGTATGTCACGTGGGTCGTAAGTGCTTCGGCGAAGAATGAGTTGAAGCATTATCTCTGGAAGTATCCGCTCGTCGGCGAGATGCCTTACAAAGGTTACTTCGATCCCGATGGTGCCAAGCGCGAGGAGGAAGGACTTCGCGCGAAAGGTCTCGACACGTACATTCGCGGAGTGACGGCGTACTCCACTCTGGGATGGTTTCGGGATCCTGTGTTGTCTTCGATGCTTGCGTACAAAGATTACGATCTCGTAAGCACGATCATTCACGAGACGACGCACGCGACGGTGTTCATCAAATCCGAAGCTGACTTTAACGAACGACTTGCCGAATTCATCGGGCAAAAAGGGGCCGAGGCGTTTTACACGAAACGCGGCGACACCGCGATGATCAAGCGCATGCAGGATGATCTCGTCGATGAGCACGCGTTCGGCGACTTCATTTCGGCAGAGTTGAAATCATTAGAGAAGTGGTACGAAGACCGGCGCGGGCAAACGATTGATGAGGCGACACGCGTCGCCCGCATCAAGGACATTCAAACGCACTTTGCAAGCGAGCTGAAACCTCGTCTGCGAGACCCGGATGGGTTTAAGCGGTTTGAGAAGTCGGAGCTCAACAATGCGCGTTTACTCACCTACAAGCTCTACTTCCAAGATCTTTCGCAGTTCCAGGCGGTCTTCGACAAGCTTGGCCGGAGCTTCCCGAAGATGCTGGAGTTCGCGCGTTCGCTGGAGAAGACCGATGATCCGGTCGCGGAGCTGGCTCGGGCGGCGGGGCCCTGATCTCATGTGAAGCACGCTCTCAGGCAAAGCTCATCCTACCGGTTTGAGCGCGTTGGCCGAGGACTCTGAGAACTGCCGCTGGTGGGATTCGAACTGCGACGGCTCGATTCATAAAAACCTTTTCGACTAAGGCAGATGGTGAGCTCGGCGCATTGCTTTTTCAGCGTCGCGATATTTTGTGAGGAAGCGCCTGCACGGCGGGGAAAAAGCGGACTAAATCGTTCGGGATACCAAGTCGTATCAAGATCGAAGTGCCGAAAGTCTGTCAACGCGCCCGAGGAACTGTGCACAGGCATGTTGATTCGAACCCAAGCGTGTGCGCCCCAGGTGCCGTTGCTCATCGCGGCAGTGGACATAACAATCGAAGAACTGAAGTCATTCGGTCCTAAAGCGGCCGACTTCGAACCTGACCATCGCGCGACTTGTAGCAAACTCCAGTTAAGAAGAGACGCCATCTCCCGACAGACGCCAACTGTGCCGCGCCTTTTCGCGTTGTCGATCAAGTTCCCGGCGTTTGTTCCCCAAAAAAACTTTCCAGAAGTGAGCGTGGGCAAGCCATTTCCATCTTGATCATAGAAGCCTTGGGTCTTCGCTACGAGCTCGTAAACTTTTTGAATGCGCTCCATTGAATTTGGGATGCGTTTGATTCTTTCGAGCTCTGCTTTGAACGCTCGCTGCGCGGGATTAGCGTCGAGATTTTCGAAAGCTCCCGTGGCCTGACCGAAGAGAGCGCCACCCACACTTCCGAGCACTCCTCCGGCACGTTCTCCGGCCGTTTGAGCGACGTTCCAGTTGTCGTTAACCAGTTCGTTACATGCGTTCTGCAATTGACTAGAGCGATCGAAAGAGTCGCCTTGCGTTCGTGCGAAATTCTGAAAGAAAGGAAGTTTGCCCGCAAAACAGTTCCCTGGGTCCGCTGGAGGCGGACCGGAGCGAGCGAGCGAAAATCCTGCTTGTGAGGTCGCGATCACGAGCGAAACAAGCGCATTAAGGAGCGGCACGATTCACCTCGCATTCAAACAGAGCGACGCATTCGTCGGCTGAAACCCTCGCCTCGTGGAGAACTGGCAGTGCTTCGAACGACCGGCCCGAGGCCGCTGGATCGAGATCAAACGTCAAACCAGAGCGGGACATGAGCTTGATACGAACGACGGTGCGCGGATTTTTAAAAGGCCGGAACGTGACAATCTGTAAACCAAATTCATTCGGTTGCTTTTTCACTTTTGAGAGAACAAGGCCCAAGACGACCGAACGCTGCTGAGCCTGTAATTCGAGGTGTGCGGTCTTCCAAAGTCTTTCATGAGCGCTCAGGCCGAGCTGTCCGTATGTGAGAGCAGAAAGCTCGTAGGCGGCCGCGAGTTTCTCCGGCAGCGATTCGATCGTTTTGATGTTATCGACTCTCGCCTGGAATGTTGCGCGCCATTCTTTTGGCATCGCTGTGAGTAGGACTTCAAATTTGTCGAACGACGCGAGCTTCGAGATATCTTCAGTCGCTAGCGGTGCAGATTCTTTTTGGAGTTCTGAACAGAGATTTCGGTAGTAATCAACGGAAGCCCTCTTCACCTCGATCTGAAGTTCGACGACGGACTTCAACGTCGGAGCTTGCGAGAGACAAGCCCTCGCAGGTTCCGCGGCGGCGCTCACTAAACCGTAAAACAGGATGAGAAGTGTCACGTCTCGTTATCGGACGATCGACGCAACCGCATGAAAGATCTTAAGAAGTCTCGTTCTGAGGCGGCCAGCAGGATCCTAACAAAGTCCTGACTGGAGCAGCAGCCGACGGCAGGGGTAGATTTCGGCGTATGGCAGAAATCATCGCACCGCTCTTTGTTGTGGCTATGGGCGCTCTTTTGATCCTGACGCAATCCTCGAGCGTCGATTCTTAAGCGCTTACTTTTTAGGTGAAGGCGCTGGAGCCGGAGTCGCAGACGCAGTAGCCGCCGCCGCCGGAAGCGTCATCGCCGATGTCGTACCCGTCGCGGCCGGTAACGGTGCGGGCGCGGCCAACATCGTTTTCAATTTCTCGAGAATCGAGCTCTTCGCTAAAACGTACTTCGCCAACTTTTCGGGACCGAGAAGAGGCCGCAAGCGATCGAGCTCGGCATTCTGTAAATTCTGAGTTTCGCGCAGAGCTGCGCGGTGCGCGCCGAGGGCTTTCTCGGCTTCGGCTTTTGTTTTCGCGTTGGCTAACGACGAGACGGCCGAATCCATGCGGGCATTGGCCTCACGTCGGCGCTTGTTCAAGTCGTGAATGATATCGGTGAACTTTTGTTCTTCGGCCGGAGCGAGCTTCAACTCCTCAGAGGTTTTCCAGATGAAGAGTTCTTCCAGGCGCGCGCGTTCTTTTGAATCCGCGGCTGGAGTTTGGGGAGCGGCGGCGAGCGCCGTGACAGTCGCGCAGGCGCAGACAAGTGCGACGGCCGTGGGCCAGAGGAGAGGTTTGAAATTTACAGACACTTGGCTTGAGCTCCTCAACTAGGAAACGTGTGCTTTTTGATGCTCGCAGCACGCCCCTCTCGCGCGCAAGCATCAAGTGATTAGCGACCCAACGAACGGAACATTGCATCGGCTTGCGCCGACGACAATTGCTTCAGGCGTTGCGCAGCTGACTCCGTCAAGAAATCCTCTTCGCTCTCGAACGAACCCATGTCGTGCGCGAAACGTGCGCCCGCGCGGGAGTCGATCGATGCGATCTTGCGCTCAAAGTTTTCTTCGATCGAAGCCTGTGGCGCGATCGTCGTCGTCACCGACGGTTTATTCAATCCAACAAACGCGAGAATGGCGATCATCATCGTCATTCCGGCCAAACCGAAAGCTTGCTGTTTAAACAAGCCACGTTTGAACAGAGGCGCACGCTGAGGCTTACGCTCCGGCTCCCCGTTCATCGCGATGTCATCGTCGATCGCGGCCATGATTTTGGCGTGGAGGTTGTCGTAGTAGTGTCCGCTCTCAGGCAACGCGACGTCGTCGAGAGATTTGACGGCCGCGCGAACACGTTTCAGGCTCTCTAAAACTCCGAGATCTTCAGGCGAGTTCTTCAGAACCATTTCCAAATCCGATTTTTCGTCAGTTAGGCACTGTGGCTCAATCTCTTCTTCCAAATGCTCCAACCATTTCTCTGCGGGCACGAACGATTCAGTGGCGGGCGCTGCAGGTCTGCCTGGCCCGCGCATGTTCTTGAATGGCTTCATTGTTCAATCTCCTTTTGTGCGGAAGCAGCGGGGGCCGCTCCGTCCCAAGCACTCTCTGCTTGGCCAATAAATGCATCCCAACCTGCGACTGAATCTTGTGATTCGAGGCGCTCACGAAGTTTAAGTAAAGCGTGGCGGTAATTCGCCTTCGCCGTGTCGTATGGGCAAGCCATGATTTCCGCGATCTCCTTGAATGAGAGATCTTCGAAAATGCGAAGGGTCAGCGCCATCCGTTGTTTCTCCGGGAGTTTGTCGATCTCCGCGCGCAAAGCCGTTTGAATGTTTTCGCGAACGAGACCGACTTCCGCGCCCGGATCGACGCCGAGCTGCGTGTCTTCGATGTTCATGAGATCGAGACCGCGCTCACGGAATTTGTTTTTCGCCGTGTTCATCGCGATCTGGTAGAGCCAGCTCTTGAAGCTCGCGCGAGCTTCGAAGAGTTCTAACTTTTGGTAAGCCTTCAAAAAACTTTCCTGCACGATGTCCTCAGCCAAAGCTTGTTCACGCGTGAAGCGAAGAGTGAGTCTCAAGAGACTCCGCTGGTGTCTGACGACCAACTCGGAGAACGCCTTGCGGTCTCCGTTCTTCACATCCTGGACGAGTTCGAGATCCGATTTCGTTCGGTTCATGCGACCTGACCAACCCTTAGACCAGGGTGGACACCCGGTCGGTTAATGCCCGGCAAAATTATTTTGCCGCGCGTGATTTCGATATCTCCCATCACCAATGATCGAGAGACAAAGGGCGTCCAACCGTCTTGGTTGGTTGCTCTTGCCTATCTATAGAGCAGGAATGGGGCCTAACATTCGGGGCATGGTTGGCACTTTTGCTCGATCTGGGGCCGTTTTTGGGCGCTAGCCGTGGAAAGAAATGCAGGGGTGTCAACAAAGGTAGGCAGCTTTCTCCGGTCGAGAGAGGCCGTTTTCCCGTGCGCTTGCGTGGGTTTACGCGCGGACCTTTTGACAAAGCCCTGTGCGTTTTGTCGAGGGAAGCGTCGGCCTCCCCGACACCAACCCAAGCTGTTTAGTCCACGGTCAAATGGTGAGGAGCATCGACGGGTTTGGACTGCGACGAGCCTTTTTGGCGGAGATAGATGCTGAGCCAGACAATGGCGGCAACCGAAAGGAACTCGCTCTGCCAGTTCTGGAACGACTGGAACCAGAAATCGCTGC
>CAJYIL010000007.1 GCA_913774795.1 Pseudobdellovibrionaceae bacterium | reverse complement strand
CGCGAAGGACTTCGACTTTTGTAAAATCGTAGCCCGTGTCGCACTCGACGTAATCGCCAACGCCCGAGCTTGAGCAATCGAGTGTCACTGAAACGACGTTCTCCATTTTGAAGCCTGTCGCTTTCATTTCTGAGGTACGAACATCCGCGCCCGCTGTCGCGAGCCAACAAACTGTGGCGATAAACGCCGCCATGATCATCTTCAACACTTGAAATTCCTCCCTTTAAGACGCGATCAGTTCACACCGACGGGTCAGGAGGTGGCAAGCAACGTTGTCTCAAAAGATGTGGAGAGTTCTGCAAACGCGTAATGCCGATGACGAAAAAACCCCAGAGGTTTCCCTCTGGGGCTGGGCTGATGAGTGGCGTCTGTGGGAAACCACCCAAATCGAAATTTAAGGAGGGACTTACGGCTCGCCCTTCGGCGTCCGTTGAAAAGAAGAGCCCGGGATAAACGGGCTCTTTGTCGAAAATCAGGAGAGTTTAAGCGAGAAGGCGGAGAGCTTGCGCCGGCTGTTGATTGGCTTGCGCCAAAACTCCGACCGCGGCTTGTTGAAGGATGCTCGAAGAAGCGATCTCTGATGCTTCGTGAGCGATGTCGGCATCGCGAATGCGGGAGTTCGCGGCCATCAGGTTTTCGTACTGCGTATCTAAGTTCGAAGTCGTTGAATTGAGTCGCGACTGAACCGCACCGAAGTCCGCGCGCATCTTTCCGACTTTCATCATTGCTTGATCGATCGTCTGGAGTGCGTCACGAGCACCGCTCTTATCGTCGAGCGAAATTCCTGAAACACCGAGCGCTGAGTTCGTCGCATCGGCGTTCGTTTTGTACTTGATGATATTGTCTTCGTCGCCGTAAGCGCCGACTTGGAATTCGAGTTCTTCACCCGAGCCGTCGAGAAGTTTTCGGTCACCGAAGCGAGTCGTTTTCGCAATTCGATTTGATTCATCAAGGAGCTGACGCGATTCCACGTTCAAGAAGCCGCGTTCTTCATCACCGATGTTGTCCGAAGCCGCTTGAACGCTCAGTTCTCTCAAACGCGTGAGGATATTCGAAATCTCCGAGAGTCCCCCTTCGGAGACTTGCACGAGAGAGCCCGCATTGAAGGCGTTTTGTCGAGCAGCGGCGATCCCGCGCGTTTGTCCTTTAATGTTCTCCGAGATCGCGAGACCGGCGGCATCATCGGCCGCGTTGACGATGCGGCTGCCCGAAGCGATGGCCGCTTGCGCGTGAGAGTTTCTGACCTGTTGGTTTCCCAACTGGCGTTGCGCATTGATCGACGTGATGTTGGTTGAAATCCGCATGCCCATAAACGTACCCCTTCACTCCGGGAATCTGCCCGAAGCGCCCACAGACAACAGCCGTCACGGTGCCCACACCGATCTAACTGCGCGCATCCTTGCGAAGTTAAAATCCACGCGCCCAAACCACTGGGCACATAAATTCAAATTGTTTGGTGAGAAATGGGGGCCCAACGAAGTTCGCTTACGGGTGACTGTCCGCTTACGTACAACCTTGGGCACTGAAGGCCTTTGAGCCTAGAGCTCCCATCGTGTTCAACTCACGCAAGACTTCTCGGCTTTGGTCTAGGTAAGCTTTAGGCCTTTGGTCTAGGTTTGTGAAGAGACGCCGACGATCGGGCGAACCAAGAGCTTGAATCCACTCGAAGAACGATCGCCAAAAATATTTTCGAAATTCACCGAATAACGGGGGCGGTCGAGCGACGGATTTGGAGGCACAGATGAAGGAGAGATTGTTCGTCTCGACCGGAGAGGTTTTGAAATTCGACTCCAATTTGGACGGGGCCCGAATCCACGTCGGTGAGCACACTCTTTACGATCCCGAAGACTTCGACTTGGCGCCCGCCCGGTGTTCCGAGAAGACCGGCTAACGAATCGCCCTGCGATGGAGCCGACAATCCAGACGCGGGCCACTTCACGCGCACCCCGCCTGCGCTGACGTCGATGAGCTCGAGCGGTGTCGGTGTAATCGTATGAGTCTTAAATGACTTTAAGAGTAGCGACGCTTTGTATCCTTTCGGAACACTCGTGCGAAAGTTGCTTCGCCGCTGAAGCCTATAAAGTTCTCCGGCTTTGACGAGGGACCAACCGTCGACCGTGGCCCGGTGAATGTCGGTTCGCCAGTGATACTGACCATCGTCGATCGAAAAAAGAAACTCCGCCGAGTCTCCGTCCTTCGCTGACAGTCCATCTCCGTCAATGATTGTAAGACTCACCGTTTGTTCGTCGACTCTTTGAACTTGAAAGAAGAGAGGCTTTGAAGTGGATGTCCATCCGGTGACGAGAACAGATTTCTGCGCAAGCTCGTCGAAGGCACGATCGCGATCTTTATCGAAACTCACGAGGGCGAAATCGTTGCTGTCAGCCATGAGGCCACGCTATCAAGCGGCTTGGGGCTTCGCAACCTGACTTGCAGAGGGATCTACCAGCTCTCGAGGTTTCAGTAACTCGAGGCCCGACGTCAGTTGATTGATCTTCGAGCGGCGGCGAGGCGCGACCCGCACTCCGTAAGCCTTCAAACCTTGACGTCTTCGCAACTCGTCAACGAACACTTGAGTGATCGAAAAGTGCTTCGGGCGAGCGCACCAAGAGATCAGGAATAACGTGTAGTCGCCCGACTCTTCCCAAAGCCTGAGCGGTTTTGCATCGACATCCAGCGAGCGCTTCTCGTCGATGACCGTCTCAACTTGATTCGCCTGTTTGGGAACAGGAGCCGATTCCATGTCGGCTTATCGGACGAAGGTCGAGTTAGATGAAGAGGTCGGCGAAATCGTCGAGCGATTGAATCTGGGACGTTTGTGCCGCGATCTTTTGTTCCGCGGCCGTTCTTAAAAGCGACCGCGCTTCATTGCGAACTCGGTCCATTGAATCGCGGCGTTCGCGCCACGTTCCCTCTTCTCGCGATAGAGAAACTAACCGCGACACAAGGCCCTCTAAGCCTTCGCCCGTAAGCGCCGAGATTTTCATGATCGGAATCCCCTTCGCGGGCGCGCGCGGATCTAAATGAAGTGCGGCCTCGAGCTCCCGAACGAAGATGTCGGCCCCCGGCCGATCTCCTTTGTTCACCAAGAAGAGGTGAGCAATTTCAAGCAGCCCTGCTTTCATGCCTTGAATGGAGTCGCCTGATTCCGGAACGAGCGTCACCGCGACTTCGTCAGCAACGTTCATGATTTCGAGTTCGGTTTGCCCAACGCCGACCGTTTCGAGGAGCACGATATCGAACCCCGCAAGGTCAAACGCTCGCACCATTAAGTAGGCCGACGACGAAAG
>CAJYIL010000006.1 GCA_913774795.1 Pseudobdellovibrionaceae bacterium | reverse complement strand
GCCCATTCGCAGACTCTCGCTCGAAGAACGCGCGGGATGGGTTTCGGGTCTCGGTCACGGCGTTCTTCAACACACGCCTGAGGCCAACGTTCGCCGGATGGTCCAGCTCATTCGCGAGGTGATGGCATGAACCTTTTCAAAAAATACGACATTCCGGCTCCTCGCTACACGAGTTATCCGACGGTTCCGTATTGGTCAGATAACCCGACGACGGAGCAATGGATCGAGAACGTTCGCGCGACGTTCGCAAATCCCCAGGCGACGTGGTCGCTGTACATCCACATTCCGTTTTGCGAAACGCTCTGTACGTTTTGCGGCTGCAACACATCGATCACCAAAGATCATTCGCGCGAAGAGCCATACGTAGGGCTCATTCACCGCGAGCTCGAAACTTATCTGAAGCTCGTGCCTGAGATGGCCGAGCGACCGCTTCTTCAGCTTCACTTAGGCGGCGGCACGCCGACCTTTCTGTCGCCTCTGAATCTACGTCGATTGCTGGAGCCGATGCTCGCAAAGATGAAGCGCGACGGCTCAGCCTTCGAGGGCTCGATCGAAGTCGACCCGCGCCGCACGACACGTGAGCAGCTCGAAACACTTCGTTCGCTGGGCTTCACGCGCGTCTCTCTTGGCGTTCAAGATTTCAACCCCGAAGTGCAGCGCCTCGTAAACCGTCTCCAACCACGAGAAATCACCGAGAAGCTCGTTCGAGATTCTCGTGAGCTCGGTTTTTCATCGGTAAATTTCGATTTGATCTACGGTCTTCCGAAACAAACGCCCACCTCGATTCGCGAGATGGCGGAGATCACGGTCGCGATGCGCCCAGATCGCATTGCACTTTACTCGTTTGCAAAAGTCCCGTGGATCAAGCCGGCGCAACGCCTCTTTAAAGACGAAGATCTGCCTGAAGGCGAAGAGAAGCGTCAGCTTTATGAAATCTCGCGCGAAATTTTGCTCGATGCAGGTTACCGCGAGATCGGGATGGATCACTTCGCTCTTCCTGACGACTCGCTTTCGGTTTCTGAGAGAACCGGCCAGCTTCACCGCAACTTCATGGGCTACGCCGATCGCCGTACCGATGCTTTGATCGGCTTAGGTGTTTCATCGATCTCCGAAACGCCCGGATGCTTTCACCAGAACGAAAAGGTCTTGCCTGTTTACGAACGTCACGTGAACGCCGGTCAAATTCCGACCTTGCGTGGACACTTATTGAACGAAGAAGATCGCCGTCACCGCGAACAGATTCTCGAGTTCATGACGAAGTCGTCAGTCGAGCTCGCATCTGAAGAACAAGCGGCCGACGTTCGTGAGTTCATTGCGTCGCTTTTCGAAGATGGATTGGTTCGCCTCGAAGGCCGTCGTTTGATCCTGACGGAAAAAGGTCGTCCGTTTTTAAGAAACGCGTGTATGGCGCTCGATGCGCGCCTGCGCGCAAAAGCACCCGAAACGAAGGTGTTTTCGTCGTCGCTTTAGGAGTTTTTTCTTGTGAATCTCAACGAGCAACGCCCAGTCACCATCATTGGCGCAGGCTTTTCGGGCCTCGTGTCGGCGTACTATTTGTCGAGGGCAGGTTTTAAAGTTGAGATTTTCGAGAAGAGTTCAAGGGTCGGTGGATTGATCGCCACTCGTCGGAGCGAGCTGGGTCTTGTCGAAACCGCC
>CAJYIL010000005.1 GCA_913774795.1 Pseudobdellovibrionaceae bacterium | reverse complement strand
AATTTTCGCGAGCTGACCTTCTTTAAAGTTCGCGACAATCCAAGGTTCAGGCTCGACCAGCGCCATCAACGCTTGCCCTGGTACAACGAGCTGACCAGATTCGACGTTGCGTGCGCCGACGGTGCCGTCGGTCGGAGCTACGATCTTTGTAAATTGATATTGAAGAGTCGCCTCCTGGAGAGTGGCTTCACTCGAGAGAGCGTCGGCTTGGTATTGGTCGAGGATCGGCTTTTCGTCAGGCAAAAATCCGCCTCCACCCGAAAGGCGACCCAAGTCTTTGTGAGCCTTCGAGTATTTCGCTTGAGCGGATTTGACGTTCGCTTCGAATTCGCGAGGATCGAGGACGACAAGAACGTCGCCCGCCTTCACTTTTTGGTTGTCATTGACGTTCACCGAAAGCACTTGGCCTTGCACGCGGGTCGAAACTTGGTGAACGCGTGAAGTAACGAATGCGTCGTCAGTCGTTTCGGTCGTCAAGAGACCATAGACCCAATGGAGAATGAAGAGCAGCACGAGTGTGCCAACCACGACGCCAATTTTAAACTTCGTCGTTTTGATGATTGGAAACTTCTCTTGGAAAGTGGCGGGAGACGATGAGCGTGCGAGGGTCGCTTCAGAATTCATACGTGGGCATTGTTGTGCGCCCACGATCAAAAACCGTCAAGACCCCTCAAGGAAAACCGAAGTCCTGTTATTACTTGTACTCGCCGTGCCCGCGCTTTTTCTCGGCGTTCAACTGATCGTAGAGGCGAGCAGCCGCGGCGTTGTCATTCTTGCGGAATGCGGCTGCCATTTGACGAGCGGTTGCCGCTGTTTCGTCTAGCATCGCTTTGTAACCTGCGAGAGCCCCGGCACGCTCGCCAGCGGGCATCTTAGCGACCTCATCGGGTACGAACGATTTCGAATGAAGAGCTAGATCCGAAATGAGGTCAGCGGCTTGCGCATTGGCCGGGTTTTTCGAAGCGTCACCGACTTCGATCGACTTCATCGCCTTTGACATCGCTTTCATCGTGTCATGAAGGGAACCAGGCAAAGCTGTCACAAGCGGAGCTGGCGCGACCTGAATTCGACCAAAAGCATTTTGCGCGAGCGAAGAGGCCGAAGCTGCGATGACGAGAAGACCAAGAACGAATTTGAACATAGGCATTTCCTCCGAGGACTCAGAGAACTACCCGACCCTTCGGCTTCTCAACAAGCGCCGGAGGGAGTTGTGACGCTAATTGAAAACTTAGTGAACGGTACCGGTTGGCTCACCTTTCGCGAGTTCGCAGACGGTGCGCAACATGGCTTCGAAGTCTGAGCATTTCGCGACGTGGGCCTGGAAGCCCGCCTTGAAAATCTGATTACGCGTCTGAGAATCGGTGAAAGCTGTCAGAGCCATCGCCGGAATATTTTGACCGGTGAGAGATCCCTCGGCACGGAGCCGACGGATGAATGATAGGCCGTCCTCATCAGGCATCGCGATATCGCTGACGATGACGTCAGGCT
Source organism: Pseudobdellovibrionaceae bacterium (assembly GCA_913774795.1). Classification (GTDB taxonomy): domain Bacteria; phylum Bdellovibrionota; class Bdellovibrionia; order Bdellovibrionales; family JAMPXM01; genus CAJYOV01. The sequence goes on along the minus strand of CAJYIL010000005.1, from coordinate 8,610 downwards.
CTTCATGGAGAAGGATTTTACGCGCCTCGAGGGCCGACGACGCCGTGAGCACTTGAGCTCCAGCTCTCATGAAGAGGCGGCTGATATAGATGCGTGCATCAGGAGTGTCTTCGACGAGGAGGACCTTGATCCCGTCGAGGCGAACGGCTTTCCAGACCGGGTCGGACTTGCCATCGGTGAGGTCACCCGCGTCGTCAGAAGGCTCCGTCGAATTCAGGTGTTTGATCTCGCTTGTTGCCAGCACGGTTCGGCCTCCCTAGGATGAGAGAGTTCTAGACGCTAGCTGCGGATATATCGAGTGAAGTTATGATCGCATTTTGCTGAAGAGACGTCGTGATCAAAACATCACGACTCCGCCAACAGAAGTTAAACTCTTATTTACGTTGCTTCGAGGCCGCGCTTACGCTTGCGAGTTGACGGTTCTTCGCGACCGATTTCGCGCGAGTGACGACACTTCCGATTTGAATTTCGTTCTTGATGGTTTCAGGCGCGTTGATCGAGCGCTTCGCGTACCGAGCGATAAACATGCGAGCGATTTCTTCGGCGTATTCTGCCTGTTGCTTTGAAGCGCGGCCCTGTAAAATGAGGGTGCCACTCTTTGCAATGACGTGGACCGATGCAATATCGATCTTCTTTTCGACCGCTTGGGCGAAAGCGTTTTGATGATTCATACGAAACGTGTAGGTCCCGTGAACCAAGATGACTGCCGTCACGACGGCAAGCGCGATCCAAACGCGTTTCATTGTGAGACTTTGAGTTTTCCAGCTGAACATACTGTCCCCGTATCTTTAGGTCGTGAGCTCCCTGACTTATCGGCTGCCAACAGTGATTGCGACACCTCAAAATCGACTATTCGTGAAGTCTGACAATTAGAAAGTGGGTGTGGTCTTGGTTCAATTGGTTCGAGTTGAGACCCTCGTGTAGCGATAAGACCAGAGAATCAGAAGAAGCTGGACCGGGAAGCGCAGAACCAGAGCCCACGTCGGGAATTGCGAGAAGAGAGTTTCGCGCTCGGCATACATGTAAACGTGGACTGGCAAGACTGCGACCAGGAAAACAATCACCGCCCAGGCCGTGAACCGGCGAGTCCGGGTGAAAGTGAACCCCACGGCAAAGGCGAGCTCGATGACTCCGCTGACGATGGCAATCGCGTAGGGAAACGGAAAAAACGGAGGGATGACCTTCACGAAGGTCTCAGGACTCGCTAGGTGAGTTATGCCGGTCACCAGAAAGATAAGAGCGTAAAGGTAAATCACTTCTTCTTTTTCGCGACTTCGAGAAGGCCGAGCTTCGCAGACTTCAGCATGTAGTGAACGAGAGGCTCATCCGCGTCGCGTTTGACGTCGATTTCGGCCGATTGTTTGTCTTTCGGAAAATCTTTGTTCGTCTTCGTCATCAGGATCGAACTGCCGATATTGGCGAGTGTCGCTTCAATCGGGCTCCGATCTTCAGAGGGAAGTTCTTTGTAGCCGGCATCGCGGTAAATGGCGAGGACGCTGGCCTTGGCCATTTCATCACGCACATTCACTTTCGCGATGGCGTGTTCGACGAGACCTTTGATTTCGATGCGATCATTCGGAGTAAAAAAATGATTGAGGGCCGCGAGATCCTGATCATGAATCTCGAGGGTCGCGTCGACGTACCATGGACCCGGTCTCACGAGTGCGGCGAGATCGAGTTGTCCTCTCCCCGATTTTTCAATTTCGCCGGTCAGCTTCGCGGTCGTCATGCGCTCGCGCGTATCGGGCGTGTTGCCGACTGCGCTCATCTCCGCGTCGATTTTGTCAATTCTCAGGATCGACGTCTTTTTGCGAACGGTGTGCGCGTAACGAAAACTCGCATCGTGCAGCTTTGTTTCAAGGATCTCGAATTTGAGAGACTCGCCCGCGGATTTTTCAGGAGCTTTCATTTCGGGTGCATCGCCGTCGGCGTAGATGATCTCCGGGCCGAAACCCTCGACGCTTTTGATGATAACGGGATCTTTTTGCAGCTTCGGCGTCACGACGAGACGTTCAAAACGCGTTTCAATGAGCGAGCGCGCAGCCTGGCCTTGCATGAGTCTCAAGTCATGAAAGGTCACGACTCCCGAGAAGCTGATATCGACGCTCTTGATCGAGAGCGAGCAATCTGCACATGATCTCTCGACAGCTTCGAGGATTTTCGCTTTCACGAGACCCGGTAGAACGACCTTCACGGCAACGATGGCCAGAGTGAGCACAAGAACAACGAAGATGGCGACCCAGTATGAACGTTTCACTTCTGCATCCTCGGCTTCTTCCCACGCGTAAGCAACCCCGAGTCAGGCGTTGTCATGCGGCGTCTCGGGACATATGTTGAGTCCATGCCACTTGAACCCGGAAAATTTGCCGTCCTTGAAGTCACCGATCTCAACCGAATCGGTGCGTTTCTTGACTCAGGTGAAGCGAAAGAACTTCTGCTTCCCTACGCCGAACAGACGAAAACGCTGAACGTGGGCGATTTGGTCGTCGTCTTCGTCTACCTCGACAACACCCAACGACTCTGCGCTTCGATGCGAGTCGAACGAAACACCGAAGACGGCCCCCCCCAGGTCACCGAGGGCGAAACCGTCGATCTCCTCGTCTTCTCGCAAACCGACATCGGCTACAAAGCGATCGTCAACGATCGCTACACCGGCCTGATCTACCGCGATGAAGTCTTTCAACCCATTCATTACGGTCAGAGCTTAAAGGGGTGGGTGAAGAAAATCCGACCCGACGGCAAACTAGATCTTCAGCTCACCGATCCCGCTCAAGTCGGCCATCGCTCCGCGGACCCTATTCAAGAGCAGATTCTCGCACGCCTGAAAGCCGAAGACGGGTTTTTACCAATGAACGACAAAACTCCCGCGGACGACATCTATGAAGCGTTCGGTGTATCCCGCAAAAAATTTAAAATTGCGTTAGGCGGTCTCTACAAGAAACGAGTCATCACGGTCGATGATGACGGCATTCGATTGGTGAAGACGTAATGGAACACTCGAGTCTCACGACGATTTTGATTTTCTTAGCGGCCGCGGTGATCGCGGTCCCGCTCTTCAAGCGACTTGGTCTCGCCTCAGTCCTAGGCTACTTAGCGGCGGGTTCGGTGATCGGGCCCTGGGGCCTGGGACTCGTGACGAATGTCAAAGAGACGATGGGCTTGGCCGAACTCGGCGTCGTGTTCCTTCTCTTTATCATCGGTCTTGAACTGAAGCCCTCGCGGCTTTGGGTTTTACGTCGCTCAATTTTCGGGAGCGGCGGCCTCCAAGTCGGCGCGACGGCACTGATCTTGTTCGCGCTGTGTTCGCTCAATGGGTTCACCACTCCGGTTTCTTTTGTCGTCGCCGTTTCGCTCGCTTTTTCGTCCACCGCTTTCGCTCTTCAGATTTTGGCCGAACGAAAACAACTCGCGACCTCGTACGGAAGAACGGCTTTTTCGATTTTGCTATTTCAAGATTTGGCGGCCATTCCCCTCATCGCGGCAATTCCGTTCTTCGATCCTTCGGCGGGCAACCAAGGGATCAACTGGATCTCGATTGGCAAAGTGATTTTGGCATTTGGGCTTCTGATTCTCGCCAGCCGCACGGTCTTACGCCGGATCTTCAAAATGATGGCGATGACAAAAACCAGCGAGATTTTTACCGCTGGCGCTCTCTTGCTGGTTCTTGGGGTCGCGATGCTCATGGAATCGCTGGGGCTTTCAATGGCGCTCGGTTCATTTCTCGCGGGCGTGCTATTGGCCGACTCCGAATACCGACACGAACTCGAAGCCGATATCGAGCCGTTCAAGGGCCTGCTCTTGGGCTTGTTCTTCATGGCGATCGGTATGACAGTCGACTACGGTTTATTGATTCACAAACCGCTGATGATTTTGGGCCTTTCGCTCGTTCTCCTCGCGGTGAAGATCGCTGTGAACTATCTGGTGGGACGTAAGAGCGGGCTTTCGTCTTCGGCGGCTCGCGCTCTTGCGTTCGTGATTCCTCAAGGCGGCGAATTTGCGTTTGTCGTTTTTACGACGGCGGTGGCTCGCGGCGTGATGCCCGCCCAGGACGCCAATGCGCTCGTCGTAGTCGTCACCATTACCATGGCTTTAACGCCGGCGCTCGTCTCGTTGAACGATCGTTACTTATCGAAGTGGCTCGATCGAGACGAGAAAAAACCATACGATAAAATTGAATCCGATGACGGCGCCATTATCATCGCAGGCTTCGGACGCTTCGGACAAATCGTGGGGCGCTTGCTACGCATGATGAACATTGAGTTTACGGCGCTTGAACTCAATCCCGATCAAGTCGAAACTCTTCGGCGCTTCGGGAACAAGGTGTATTACGGCGATGCTTCTAAACTCGATCTCTTGCGTTCAGCTGGCGCCGAGAAGGCGAAGATCCTCGTGGTCGCGATCGACGATATCAAAGCATCTATGAAGACCGTGGAAGTCGCCCGCGCGAACTTCCCACATTTGCAGATTTACGCGCGCGCGAGAAACCGCGATCACGTCTTCCGGCTGCGCGATAACGGTGTTAGCCGGATTTGGCGCGAAACGTATGGCTCATCGCTTGAGATGGCCGAGTCCTTATTATCGAATTGGGGTTTCCCGTTGGCGCGCGTTCAAAAAACCGTGCGGCATTTCCGTGCGTACGATGAAGAACTCATCGTCGAGCAACACAAGGTCTACCAAGATGAGGCTCAGCTGATCGACGTTTCGAAACGTGCGCAGCAGCAGCTGATTCGAACACTCGAGGCCGACCGAGAGGAAGGCCTCGAACTCCAACACGAAATGCAAACTTAAGACGCTCGACGACGCGGGCCTGCGAATTTCGCGAAGCTCGCGTGATGGCCGGCCGGCCGGTTGGCGTCGTGCGGGCCCTGATGATGTTCGTTCTGCTTCTGGAATTGGTGATGGCGTTCGGCCTTTTCACGTAAGAGTCTCGCGAAGACTGATTCGTTTTTTGGCGGTACCGTTTTGAGCGGAGGCGCTTTTGGGTTTTGCGCGACCGGCTTGATCTCAATCTGTGCTTTTGTGACGACCTTCACCGGCTGCTTTTTCGGAGCTTTCGGTTTTGCAGTCGGCTTCGACTTCGCCTTTGCGGGCTTCGGAGCTGCACTCTTTTTTACGGCAGTTTTCGCTTTGGATGCGGCCATGATGTCGATCCTCCTAGACTTTCGTTTCGGAGAGTTCACGGCCGCAATTGAGAATCAAATTGAGACGAGGCTTTTAGGGCGCCACGCACGCGAGCGATTCGGGGAACATGACGATCTTCTCGACGACCGGTTTCGGGAGTTGAGCAAAACCCGTCAAGAGGCTGGCTTCTACGATCGCTTGGTTGGCTTCGCGTGTGTAATCGACGAACTGAGATGAGACATCCTGAGGATTCTTTACGACCGCATTGAGATCGAGAACCTTCACCGGCGTTGCGCACGAGAAATCAAACTGCGCGAGCGAAACGGTCTTCGCTATCGGAGCGTCTTTTGTGCGAATCGAAATGGCTTTTGCGGTGAGGTCGTAAACGATCGACCACTTCGTGTAATCGCCTTGCGCGACGGCATCGAGGGTCGCGTTCGTTCTCGAAGTTTTCTCAGCGACCGTTTCGTTTTGGATATCGCTCGTAGCCGTGCAGGCCGCACGCGCAAACCGGTAGAGCGACTGATTTCCCGCCGGGATCGCATCGCACGCTTTCGATTGGCTGAACTTCAAACCAGTTTCGTAAGGATCGTTGGTCAGAGCTTTCACCGGCATCGTCGCGCCGGTGTGGATTTTGATCTCCGAACCAATGCCTTCAATCGTGGCACACTCACCGGTCGCATCGCAGGCGATGAAGTGGACTTTCGCGAAGACGCTCAAGATTCTAGCGTCATTGATGTGCAGAATGAGATCGGCGACCGAATCTTTGGTGTCGAGTTGATGCTGAATCCACTGCACTTCGTTGATCGACGGCGCACTTGTTTCGGGCCACGACGTGTAGCCGAGCCAGAGAACCTCAATCATCAGACCTTTTTCATTCAAGCCACCGTAAGGCAACTCACGACCCGCTTGATTGAATGTGAGAGAGCCGTACTTAGATGTCCAGGTGAGCGTGTCACTTGGATGAAGAGCAAAAGCCTTTTTCGCCAATCCGCGTTTGTTAACGACCATGAGGCCGTGACCGTAATCCCAGTCGAAATTGCGACCGACCAACACGTCAGGCGACGTAAGGGGCATGCGGAAAGCGCTGCACGCGCCCGCGATCGGGGCCTGGAGAACCAACGTGGCAACCAAAACGAGAGCGCTAACAGTCTTAAGCATGCCGACGTTTTATCAGCATTTCCCGCCCTCTCACAGATGTTACTTTTCTCGACGCGTGTGCCAATTCGCGCTCTTACGCGCAGGATCGCTCCGAGCGCTATTCAAACCCCTCGAGCATATGGAAGCCGGCTTGGCCTTGGGCAGCGCACTGGATGGCGATCTCGGCGACGCGAGACGCTTGGATGGGCCGGTACTTGCGAAGAGGGCCGGCCATGACGGCGTTCATCAGCGGAGCCATCGAGACCGCGACTCGTTCGGCAAGCCGCGATTCGGAGCGCTCACCAAGAAGGAGAGAAGGTCGAAGAATGTAAACTGAGCGAAGTCCCACGCGACGAACGCTCGCCTCCATTTGGCCTTTTACGCGATTATAGAACACTCGCGACTGAGGATCGGCACCGACTGACGAAACGATGACGAGACAGCGCGCACCTGTGCGCTTCGCTTCTTCGGCGAAACGCACGACGTACTTTTCGTCGACCAAACGAAATGCTTGTTGGGAACCCGCTTTTTTGATTGTCGAACCGAGACAGCAAAAGAAATCCGATTCAGGCTCGGCGTTGATCGTCAGTTGATCGTAGCTCACGACAACCTCGTAAGACCCTTCGCCAGCCTCGGCCTGCGTCGGGCGACGCACCAAACGACGAACTCCGTCGTAGATCGGGAGAGCTTCTAATTTGTCGGAGAGAAGGTGCCCGACGAGTCCGGTCGAGCCCGCAACCCAGGCTTGTCTCATAGAGAGCAGTGTCGCTACCCACGCGAGCGAGCGCAAGCACCAAAAAAAAAAGGACGAGCCCTTAGAGCCCGCCCTTTTCCCCAACGCCTTTAAAAACTTAAGCGTTCATCTTGTCAGACGATGAATCGGCTTTCACCATCGGAAGAGCGACCAAGTGCTCTGCGATGAACCACGACTGGAGTTCGTTCGTGCGAACGACTTGAGAAACCAAGAGATCGTCGGTGCCCGAGTCACCTTGATCGCCGGCTTTCGACGCGTATTCACGTGCTTCTTTCAAAATGACTTCGTGAGCTTCGAGCAAGCGCGAGAGCTGAACGGGAACTTCTTCACGACCTTTCGGTGGGTGCTCGATGCGTGTTGCAGCTGCGACGTCTGACGGCATGGCGATCGAAATTCCGCCCAGCGCCTGAACGCGCTCAGCGATGACGTCCATCAACTCCGCTTGTTGCTCGTAGTGTTTATCGAGGAGCAAATGAAGTGGGTAGAAGGTGGGACCCGACATTTGCCAGTGGTGTTTCTTATAGAGGTCGCGCAAGAACATCGTGTCGGCCAGAACTTGGTTCAGTCCCGCGATCGACTCAGCGCAAACTTTGTCTGAGAGACCTACCGGAACCGGGAAACGCTCGCCGTACTTTTGAACTTCAGGCGAACGCTGATTCAAGAGCGGAGCGGCGCGACCTGTTTTTGTCGTCGGTTTCGCGGTCAAAGATTTTTCGGTTTCAGTGACTTGTGATTTCATTTCTTCTCTCCAGGTATGAAGCATCTTGCCCCTTTTGACTTGGGCTCATTAAAGCTGTCGAGCTGGCCTACAGCAACCAGGCCCCCGGAGAATGTCGAAAACGGCAAATCTACAGCCCTGATTCGTGACTATTTGGCAAAATTACGGAGCCTAAACGTGTAGCTCGTCGAAGGGTCAGAGTTGAAACTTTTTTCGACGGCAACAGCGCGAGACGGGCCTTCGAGAGAAAACCAGGACGATGTTAGACGCCGCCATAGTTTTTGCTGAAAAACGCGAATGCCGCCGATGTCTCGATAGACCGTGAGGTATTGGTCTGAGGGCTTCAAGTACTCGCGCGGATTACAATTAAACTTTTCTTCGAACGCGAGAGTCGAAGGCGCATCAAACTCAGTCCATCCCTTTGCAGCGAGCGAATACATCGTGATCGACCAGGGCTTTTTTTGATATGGATTCGAGTAAGCCGCTAAACACTTCGCGATATCGGCGCGAACGCGCGTGTTCGGCTTTAAGTTTTGCCCGCCGCCGTAATCCGAGGCGATCTCCAAGAGCACTTCGCTTCCACGAACTTCGATCACGGTGTAGCGCTCGGTCGAATACAGTTTGCCGCTTGATTCTTGGTAATCCCAAGTCCAAGACGTCCCGACCGCGAAGTCAGCGAGCTGAACCGTCGGGAGCGCCACTTCGGCACGAGCGAAAAGAGCGAACAAAAATAGAATCATGAACGCACGTTCATAAAGAACGACCCGCCTGTCAACGAGCACTCCGGGGGCTCGAGAACAGGCGGGACTAATGAAAACGAACTGAATTAAGGCAGGTCAAAAATCAAAACTTCGGAGTCGCTCGACGACTCCGAAGT
>CAJYIL010000004.1 GCA_913774795.1 Pseudobdellovibrionaceae bacterium | reverse complement strand
CATCGCGTGACCGCAGTCCTCAACCTCGATCAATTCCGAGTGCGGAATGAGCTCATACAAATGCGATGCTGACTCATACGAGAAGATGCGGTCATTCAAACCCTGCATGATCGAAACCGGAACACGTGTTCCCGCCAAGCGGTGTTCCCAAGCGGCCCAATCCGTCGTCTCAGCTCCGCGCGCAAACGCGTTGAGCAAGAACGGAATCTTCGGCTGCTTCATCACGAGATACGCAAGATCGAGATAGAATGAATCGAGCAGTCGGTCGTTCAACAAGTTCTCACGACAGATCACCTTGTACTGCGCTTTTCGCATCATGCGCGTGCCGATGACGGCCGCCGTGCGCGAGCGGTTCAGCGCAAAAATCGCGCGGTAAACCGGCGAGATCAAAAAGCGCAGCGGATTTGGTGGCATCGGATTGATCAACACGACTCGCTTCAACCGCGGAATATGCGAAGCCGCGCACGCCCACGCAACTCCCGCTCCGTACGACAAACCTGCCAACACGACTTGCGTAAGACCCAGCTGACGAATGAACTCGCGAACGATCACGACTTCGTCTTCCAATTTTCCCGCAGCCGGATTCATCTCACTGAATCCCCACCCCTGAAGATCGATCGCGAAGACGCGCGTGTGCCGCGAGATCGGAGCCATCACGCGCGGCCAATCCATGAAAAACCCGCCGAAGCCGTGGAGCAAAATCACCGCAGGCTTATCCGAAGGTTCTTCGGGACCCATCTCCGCGTAATAGATTTTGTAACCATCAACGAGAATGTGTTGAAGGAGTGGCGGAGGAGTGAGCGCCTGCCCTGGCTTGTGAGTTTCGGTGAGCTGTTTTAACTGAGCGAGGACACGCTGAAATTGCCGCATGTCCAAATTGTCGCAAGAAGCGCGGCCTCAGGCCACCGGCGAGTCGGTTAGCTAAAAAGCTTTCGACCAACGTCCGTGGCTTAGTACTCGTTCTTCAACTTCTTCAGGTTGTCGGGAATTGTTTCGCGCTTGATGGTCCAGGTCGAAGGCTGACCGATCGTTTCGATCGCTTTCTTTGAGGTGAAATCGCGATCGTCACTGACCGCGGCCGACGTTTGGCGCAAGTCCATGCGTGTGACTTCGGAGAGCGCCACGACCTTCAGCGGTTTCACCGGTTCATCAGCGGCCGGCAAGATTTTCGGAAGATCGGCGTTGCGCGCTTGGGCCAAGCGAACCGCTTGTGGGGTCGTCTCGACGGCAACTTCACGACCGGCTTCGACCAGCACTTTTTGCGTCGTGCCCGCTTGCGCGACTTCGACCGAACCTTCGATCGTCGCTTGCGAGGTTGTTCCGGCGTTCGGGTCGTAGCTCACGAAGAAATCGGTTCCGCGTACACCGGCCACCGCCGAAAACGTTTTGATTTCGAATGTGACTTGGCCTTTTGCGCCAGCCTTTGAAGCCGTAGGCGTCGCCTGAGTTTTCGTCTCCCCCGTCGCCTCATCTCTCTTACGATTTACCAACGCCCGCAGTTTTCCGTAAGTGAGATTCAAGAGCGAGGCGTGCGAGGGGTTCTGAACGGAGGAGCCCGCGCCTGAGTGCGCCGCAATCTCGATGCGCGACTCTGAACCCAAAGACAGCTTCGCATCGGCGAGAAGAATTCGAGCGCTCGATTCCTTTCCAGCCAACACGACGTCGTCGCACTCAAGAGGCGTCACAGATTTCTCGGCGATCTTCATCGCGTAGCGAACATTCTCGTTACGTCCGCGCTGCATGCGTAAGATCTCAACGCCGGTTCCGCGAACGCCGGCGAGTTGTCCGCAGATTTCGGCCCCGTGTGCGTGTGATGCCATCAAAGCAAAAACGAGTGCGATCATGTCTTCTCCTTACAACAATTGCCGAACCGGAAGATCAAAGTGATGCTTCATCGCCGTCCAGCGCGGATTCGGCTGAACACACGCTTCGCGCAAAACCGCTTTGAAATTCTCGAACGACGCTTGCTCAGCAAAACGCGAGCGCGCATCGAACAACCGGTCGATCACCAAATGGTAGTGCCAAGGATAACAATGAAACAAATGGTGATTCACGGCTCCGGGCAAAACTTCGTTATCTCCGAGACAAGGCAATACCATCTCCGATGACCGGGCTTCATTGTGCATCACGACCGTGCGCGTGCGCACCGCTGACGCCAAATGCATCACGCCCGAATTCGGCCCGACAAACGCATCTCCCACCGAAAGCAATGCCGCCATTTCATCGATGCGCCACTGCTTCACCATGAAATGCTCGGTCCAGATAAACTGATCTCGTAGATTGCCGATCTGCACGAAGCAAAACTCGTCGCGCAGTTTCCAGAGCCAGTGAGACCATTTGAAAAACGAAAACACTTTTGGATTTGTGCGACCACTTGACTGGATAAAAATCAACTTCCGCCGACCGAGATTCAAAGATGCTTTCCACGCCTCGGCTTTGGCAACCGACTCCGGCGACAACGTCATCTCAGGACCCAAAGGCCGCGCGGTGAAAAGCCCAACCGAATTCAATCGGCGATTGGTCGTCGTTCCGAATCCAAACTCGCGCTGCGAGCCGTACGGTTGGCGACCGGGTCTCTCCCCGATTCCGTCGACATGCGGATCATTCTTGAAAACCGCCTCCGCAAATCGGTTCGGGCCCACCCAAACCTTCGCCATCGGAAAACTCTGCTTAATCAACCGCGGAAGCGCCGAAAACGACAAAAACTCCCCCAACCCCGCCGTGCGGTGGCCGAAGTAAAATCCTTCGGTGAGGCTTCGCTCGAACTCTGCCTTGGGCATCAGTTTCTTTTGGACAAACTCGGCGTGCGTTTCGGGATAGCGCACGATTTGCGCCGTGAAATCGGTGATCTGATAAGCCTTCAGGCACGCGTCGAAAAGGTCGGTGGTTTCAATCGCTGGCATCGGCTAAGAGCCTAAAACTCCTTTGCTCTTTTGCCTAGCGGTGATACGACTGAACACCGCATGTCAATTCCGTTCAATCGACCGGGCCTTAAGGGTCGCGAGCTCGAGTACATCAGCCAGGCTCTTGAGGGCCGTCATCTTTCGGGCGATGGTCCGTTTACGAAGAAGTGTCACGCTTGGCTAGAGTCGCAACTCGCAACTCCGTCGGCTTTGCTCACTCATTCGTGCACGGCTGCTCTCGAGATGTCGATGCTCTTGAACGATCTCGAACCCGGCGATGAAGTCATCATGCCGTCATTCACGTTTGTCTCGACGGCCAACGCGGTCGCACTCCGAGGTGCCGTTCCGGTCTTCATCGACATTCGCCCCGACACGTTGAACATGGATGAAACACTCATCGAAGCGGCGATCACTCCGCGCACGCGTGCGATCATGGTTGTGCACTACGCGGGTGTCGCATGTGAAATGGACACGATCTTGTCCATCGCTCGCCGTCACTCGCTGATGGTGTGCGAAGATGCCGCGCAAGGATTGCTCGCTTACTACAAAGGCCGCGCTCTCGGCACAATCGGCGATCTCGGTTGCATCTCGTTTCACGAAACGAAGAACGTCGTCTCGGGCGAGGGCGGCGCGCTGCTCATCAACAACGACAAGTACAAGTTACGCGCCGAGATCATCCGCGAAAAAGGAACAAACCGTTCGCAGTTCTTCCGCGGCCAAGTCGACAAGTACACGTGGGTCGACATCGGCTCGTCGTTCTTGCCTTCCGAAATACTCGCAGCGTTGTTGTTCGCGCAACTCGAAGCCGCTCGCGAGATTACCGCTGAGCGTGTCGCGATCTGGAATCGTTATCACGAGGCGTTCGCGTCTTTGCCGAATGTGGTTCGTCCGACGGTTCCGGCTGAGTGTCAGCACAACGGACACCTTTATTATTTGCTCGCGGCCTCGCTCGAGGAGCGCAC
>CAJYIL010000003.1 GCA_913774795.1 Pseudobdellovibrionaceae bacterium | reverse complement strand
GATCGCGTTGAAATTTGATGACCTCTTCGTGTGTCAAGCCGTGTGGTAAGTGAGGAACGGCGACATGCAGTTGATCGTCGCGCTTCGAGACGTCCATGCGGGGCGTCTCGAAGTCGCCGAAAATCGGCTCTTCAACGAAGAAGACTCGGCGGTTCGAAGCAAAGCGGCTCATCAAGTGCTGGGGACGTTGGTAAACGAAATCCCAGCGCAGGTGCGAAAGGCAAATGAAGTCGGTCGTGAGACATTCGCTAACAGCTTCAGGAAAATGAGCGGGCGAAACAGCGTGCGAATCACGTTCGAAGATGGGCATGACGATCCTTTTGGTGAAAAAGCGTGCGGAACTGAGATCCAACTTCACAAAAAGCGCGACAGTTTGCTTCACCAAAGCGTTTACGAAATACGTAGGTTCGTACAAAGACCGCGGCATTGTTGATCGCTCGATCAACGGTCTCGTGAAATCGTCTGCAACATTTCAAGTTCCACTTATCTTCAACTTCAAACGGTGCTTTGATTTTCTCTCGCGAAAGGAATTTTTACTTATGCGACTTCCTCATTCGTCCTCGGAGCGATGGCCCACCGATCATCCGGATTACCCGAATCGCCAAATGCAACGCCGGCACTGGCTTCAGCTCGACGGTGAATGGAAGTTTGCGTTCGACGCAGCGAAAGCCTTCGCGAACCCTGTCGATGTCAAAAACTATCCTCTAAAGATTAATGTTCCGTTCGCTCCCGAAACTCGAGCGAGCGGAATTGGAGACACGGGATTTCACCCAAATTGCTGGTATGAGCGCGAGTTCACTTACAAATGCCAGAAAGGGCATCGCGCACTTTTACATTTCGGCGCGGTCGATTACGAAGCCCGCGTGTGGGTGAACGGTCGTTTTGTTGGCGATCACACGGGTGGTCACACGCCTTTTCACTTCGATATCACAGAGGCGTTAAATAATTCTGAAACTCAAACGGTGACCGTGTGGGTTCAAGACGATCCGCAGGATCTCGCGAAGCCGAGAGGCAAGCAGGATTGGCAACTGCATCCGCACAGCATCTGGTATCCGCGCACGACCGGCATATGGCAAACAGTCTGGCTCGAAGACGTGCCTTCAACTTTTATTGAACGCGTGCGTTGGACTCCCCAGGTCGAACGCTGGGAGATCGGGTTCGAGGCTTTCATCGTCGGTCGTTTCGCCGGCAATTGCCAACTGCGTGTGCGTTTGAAAGTGGGCGATCGATATTTAGCGCAAGATCTTTACGAAGTCGTCGATCACGAAGTGCACCGTAAAATTGCGTTGAGCGATCCCGGCATCGACGATTACCGAAACGAATTTCTTTGGTCGCCCGAACGCCCGACACTCATTGAAGCGGAAGTGGATTTGATGATCGACGGAAACGTCGTCGATCAAATTCGCAGCTACACAGCGCTTCGCTCGGTGCAACTCCAGCGTGGCCGTTTTTTGATGAACAACCGACCGTACTTCTTACGGCTTGTTCTTGATCAAGGCTACTGGCCTGAGAGTTTCATGACGCCGCCGAACGAAGACGCCATCGTTCGCGATATTCAACTCGTCAAAGCCTCAGGTTTCAATGGCGTTCGCAAACACCAAAAAATCGAAGACCCACGCTTTTTATTTTGGGCCGACGTCTTGGGACTTCTCGTTTGGGAGGAGATGCCAAGCGCCTACCGGTTCACTCACGACGCTGTCGAACGTCTCATGGCGGAGTGGATCGAAGTCATCGATCGAGATTCGAACCACCCCTGCATCATCACGTGGGTGCCGTTCAACGAATCATGGGGTGTTCCTGATCTGGTCGGAAAAGAGGCTCACCGAAGCTGCGTACAAGCTTTCTACCATCTCACGAAAACTCTTGATCCGACTCGTCCCGTGATCGGGAACGATGGATGGGAGTCGACGGCGACGGACGTCCTGGGCATTCACGACTACGACGACTCTCCGAAGAGAATCAGCGAACGTTACGGAGAGGCCGCGAAACTTCCTGACATGCTTCGAAAAGATTGGCCAGGCGGCCGCATGCTGACACTCGAAGGTCACGAGCACCGGGGTCAACCTGTGATGCTCACGGAGTTCGGCGGAATCGCGTACCGTGACCCACGAACGGAGTCAGGGCAAGAGACGTGGGGCTACAGTGTTTCTCGCACGAGCGGTGATTTTCAGGCGCGCTACGAAAAACTTCTTGAGGCGATCAACCGGATTTCGATGTTCGCGGGCTTTTGCTACACGCAGTTCACCGACACGTTCCAAGAAGCGAACGGTCTTTTCTTCGCGGACCGTACGCCGAAATTCAATCTCGATGAAATGCGTGAAGCGACTTTCGGTCGACCTCGCGCAAGAACTCAGCCCGAAATTCCAAACGTCGATGCAGCGGTGCAAGCCGCTATTCCGGCTTCGTCGCCGGGGGCCGGAACAGGTCGATCGAAAGACGCTGACGTTCTTTAAATTTGAAGTGAGGTAAGACGTGCGCCGACCCGAAGTCGCAATCAAGTTGCAAACGATGCGCGAAGAGATGCGTCGGTCGGGTCTTGAGGCCATTCGTCTTCGCGGCGTCGATTGGTTTGCTTGGGCCACGGGCGGTGGTAACTCGTCGGTGATCCTCACGGGTGATCTCGGGATCGCCGAAGTTTTCGTGACTGAGAAAAGCGCCTTTGTTCTCACCAACCACATCGAAGCCCAGCGCCTGCGTGACGAAGAAGTTTCGAGCGACTTTGAAGTCGTCGATTGTCCTTGGAAAGACGGGATCGTCGCTTACGATCTCTTCGTGCGCGAACAAGTCGGGGAGACCGGCGTCGTGGCCTCCGATCGCCCTTTACCGAACGAGCGAACGCTTCCATCGGGCGTTTTAAAAGCGAAGCGCACTCTTCTCGCAGACGAAGTCGCGCGTTACCGCGAGATCGGGCGCGATGCCGGCCTTGCGATGAAAGAGGCGCTCGAAGAAGCCCTACCTCATTGGACTGAGT
>CAJYIL010000002.1 GCA_913774795.1 Pseudobdellovibrionaceae bacterium | reverse complement strand
TACATCGAAGAAGAAGTCATTCAAGCCGGTGTTCGTAACTTCATGGAGTCGATCGAATACGGCTTCAAAGCCGGCATCTTGGCGGAGTCGACTTTGCTCTTCGTTCGCAAACACCAAGAAAAGTTGGTCGCGGCGATCAACCCGACTCGCAACTCGCTCTTCGAATACTTCGGTCTCCGCACGGTCTACGATCGTTACCTCTTGAAAGATCCCAAATCTCGCAAGGTGTTCGAGAATCCTCAGTACTTCTTCCTCCGCGTCGCTTGCGGTCTCTCGACCACCGCTGAAGAGGCCATCGAGTTGTACGAGCTCATGTCGAAACTCGATTACATGCCGTCGACTCCGACTCTCTTTAACTCGGGCACTCTCCGTCCGCAGATGTCGTCTTGCTATTTGCTCGACTCGCCTCAAGACGATTTGCAATCGATCTACCAAAAGTACACCGACGTCGCGCTTCTCTCAAAATTCGCGGGAGGTATCGGTCTTTCCTACACGCGTGTTCGATCGCGCGGGTCGTTGATCCGCGGAACAAACGGTCACTCAAACGGCATCGTACCTTGGCTCAAGACGCTCGACTCCTCGGTAAGCGCGGTTAACCAAGGTGGCAAACGCAAAGGGGCGGCTTGCGTCTATCTCGAGTCGTGGCACGCGGATATCGAAGAGTTCCTCGAGCTTCGCGACAACACGGGCGATGAAGCCAAGCGCACGCACAATTTGAATTTGGCAAACTGGGTTCCAGATTTGTTCATGGAGCGCGTAAAGACCGACGGCATGTGGTCTCTCATGGACCCACATGCGGTTCCTGAGCTCACCGATCTTTATGGCCCAGAGTTCACGAAGCGTTACATGGAGCTCGAAGCTGCGGGCAAATTCGTAAAGCAAGTGAAAGCACGCGACCTCTACGGCCGCATGATGAAGACGCTCGCGCAAACCGGTAACGGCTGGATGACTTTCAAAGACGCATCGAACATGAAGGCTAACCAAACGTTGCGCGCGGGCAATACGATTCACCTCTCGAACCTCTGCACAGAGATTCTTGAAGTGACCTCGAATGATGAAACTGCGGTTTGCAACTTGGGTTCGATCAACCTCGGCCGCCACATCTCTGATGGCAAATTCGACTTCGCAAAACTCGCAGCCAACGTGAAAACGGCCGTAAAGTTCCTCGACCGCGTCATCGACATCAACTTCTACCCGATTCCACAGGCGTCTTCGTCGAACAACCGCTGGCGCCCGGTGGGTCTCGGCGTGATGGGTCTCCAAGATGCTTTGTTCCGCTTGCGTCTTCCTTTTGATTCAGCCGAAGCTCGTGAGCTCTCGACGCGCATTCAAGAAGAGATCTACTTCAACGCGATCGAGACATCGTGCAATCTCGCTGAGCAATACGGCCCGCACGCATCATTCAAAGATACGCGCGCCGCTGAAGGCTTCTTGCAATTCGATCTTTGGGGAGTGAAACCCACAGACGCCGCTCGTTGGGGCGCGCTGAAAGAGCGCATCGTGAAAGTTGGCCTTCGCAACTCGCTTTTGATCGCGATTGCACCGACGGCGACGATCGCTTCGATCGTCGGTTCTTACGAATCGATCGAGCCGATGGTTTCGAACTTGTTCAAACGCGAAACTCTCTCGGGCGAATTCCTCCAGATCAACCGCTACCTCGTTCAGGAGCTGAAGAACATCGGTCTCTGGAACGACTCGACTCGCAACGCGATC
>CAJYIL010000001.1 GCA_913774795.1 Pseudobdellovibrionaceae bacterium | reverse complement strand
TCGAATTCTCACCGGGGATGCCGCCGACACGCTGACCTTTGGCGATCTTTCGCATATCGCGTGCGTAGTAGCGGCAGAAGTCGATGGCTTCGGCCACGTCACCATCCGCCTCTTCCCAAGGTTTTCCGGCTTCGAGAACTTCGAGCGCATTGAGCTGCATGCGGTCGCGCTCGAAGATATCAGCGAGCTTCTCGATCATTTTCGCGCGATCTTCGGCCGGTGTTTTTTTCCATGCCGGGAACGCGGCTTTCGCCGCCGCAATCGCTTGCTCGGCTTCGCTGACGCCCGCCACATGAACGCGGCCGACCACTTGCGAAGGAGCGGCTGGGTTCACGGATTCGATCGTTCGCGAGGTTTTGATCTCTTTGCCATTGATGACGAGAGGAAAGTCCTTACCCATCGAAGCGCGGTAATCCGCGATCGCTTTGCGAATGTTCGCACGCTCATGCTCGTAGCCGAAATCGGTGAGAGGCTCGTTCTTAAAGCGAATCTGCTTTTTCACATCGAGTGCGTAAGGATCAGCGGACGTCGGCGTAAGCCCTTCGCGAGGATCTTTTAAAAGCTGAGCGGTCGCGGCGCCGTCCATGAACTTTGCGCGTAGAAACGAGGTGTTCGACGAGTTCTCGAGAAGTCGACGAACGAGATAAGCCATGCCCGGGATCAATTCGCCGACCGGCGCATACTCCCGAAGACGAACGCCTTCTTTGACCAAAGCTTTCTTGATGGAATCGCCCATCCCGAAAAGCATTTGGATTTCGTAGGCATTTTTTGGCACGCCCATTTTCTCGGCGTGGGTCATCACCGCCGCGATCGTGCGCACGTTGTGAGATGCGGCCGCAAGGCGGATGTATTGGTAGTTTGCAAGCATCTCGCGTGCGCAGTCTTCGTAGTTGGCGTCGGATTCGCGTTTGTCGGTGTAAACGGGAACAGGCCAGCCCATCGCTTGCGCATGGACGGTCTCGTAATCCCAGTAAGCACCTTTCACGACGCGCACGCTGAAGACAGCTCCGCGTTCGCGCGCGAATGCGATCAACGCGCGAAGATCTTTCAGTGAGTCTCGCAGGTAAGCTTGAATCACGATTCCGAAGTGCGGATACGTTTTGAACTCAGGTTCCATCATGAGATCGCGGAAAACGGCGATCGTGAAGTCTTTAAGATCGTACGACTCCATGTCGACGTTGACGAAAACGTTTTTCGCCATCGCCGCTCTGAAAATCGGGCGAACGCGTTCTTTCATGCGCTCTTTCGATTTCTCCCAGGCCTTCACGTCGATCGCAGGATCGAGAGCGGTGAGCTTAATCGAGATGTTCACCTTCGGGATATCGCCGCGATCGTCTTGATCGATCTGCGGAATTGTCTCCCAGTTGGCCGCGTCTTTCGAGAGCCAAGAAATGAGGTCGAGATAGCGCTTCGAATAGTCGGCCGCTTCAGCTTCTGACAAACAGGCTTCACCCAAGATATCGACGGTGAAGGCGATTTTGTTCTTACGCGCCTTTTTCAAAATCGGAAGAGCTTCGTCGGGCGATTCGCCGGTGATGAACATCTTCGCCATTTGCGTGACGTTTTTCTTAACGGCTCCAGCCATGAGGCCTGGCGCAAGCGATCCCAAGCCGACACCGAAGTTGAAAACCGACGGGAGTTCATCGCCCGCATCCGCGAAATATTCTTTCAAGTGGCGCGCGACTTCGGAGCCTGAGTTTAAATAGGGAAGAACGTCCACGAAGCGAAACATCTGCGTTTTGAACTGATCGTTCTTCATCGTCCATTCCATAATGTTTCCGTACCAGTAGTTTTTCGAGAAGATCGACGTCGTCTCGCCTTCCATCTGGTTGAAGATGTGCTCGCCTTTTTTAACGATGTCGTTCTGGATATCAGGTGAAGATGGACCTACAGCCATAGCTCGGAAACTCCTCAGGTTTTGAGTGTCCCGAGACTACAGCCGGCCCTGGCGGTTTTGAAGGGAATTTTAGAGCTCTTGGACTAGAAACGAAGCGTTAATTGCTCGTTGGCGCGGCAGGTCCCGCTGCGTTCAAGGATCGATCGACCAGGCTGCCTTTAGAATGCCGGGAATCTCTGCTTCGAGGCGATCTCCGGGCGCCAAACGCGAGACACCCTTCGGAGTTCCAGTCAGCAGCAGATCACCTGGATGAACGGGAAATCTCTCGAGCACGTACTTCTTTAATTTATCTGTCGAATGAATCATGTCGTGTGTTTGGCCCATTTGCCGAGTTTCGCCATTCACTTTGAAAATGAACGCCACGTCGAATTGGGCTTCGACAAAGGGGCCGATCGGGCAGCTCGCCTTAAAAGACTTTGCGAGTGTCCAGGGGTGCCCTGCATTTTTTAATTTAGTTTGAACATCGCGAGCCGTGAGATCGAGCGCCAAGGTCATCTCGCTTAGATTCAGCTGCGCATCGAATCGGTAAGCGACTTCGCATTCGTGATGGATGTCTTGAGAAAATTTCGGAAGAGCAAACCGGCCTTGATTCGGAACGATCGTAGATCCGGCCTTCAAAAAAATCATCGGTTCTTCGGGAACACTGTTGCCGAGTTCTTTGGCGTGTTCCGCGTAGTTTCGACCGACGCACCAGATGTTCATGTTAACTCCTGTAGGGCTCAATTCGACCGCGCGCTCCGGATTCAAGCAAGCCATTGTTCACTTTGAACACTTGATACTCAAGTGTCGACCAGGGCATCGAACTTTCGCGCTCCGAGAATGTCGTCGGCCACGAAAGAGCGGCGGCTTCGAGCACGTCGAGGTGCGTGCAGAGAAAGATCGTCGCGCCCGAATTGTGCACATACTTGTCCGAGAGTTTGCGGATGCGGTCTTCGAATGTCTTTGAAGATTCGTTGTCGCGGCGCTCATCAAGATTTTCATCGATCTCGAGCGCAATCTTGAGTGCCTGAGAAAGAGGCTCGAGAGTCTGACGGGCACGCAATTTCGGAGACGCGACCAATCGAGTCGGTGAGGGCAGCGTCGTTTTTCGAGCGACCAAATCGACTAAATCCTGAGCCTGCGCGAGACCAACCGCATTCAACGGCGATTCGCCTCCCGTCGCGAAGTCGAGAACGGCCGAGCGTGTGGCGTGACGGAGAAGAACGATCTGGGAAATCATGCTTGCCTCAAGAGAGATGCCCCATTTAACTTAAGCGGATGTCTGAATCTTCGAACCAGAACGCACCACGGGTCCACAAGTTTTTGTCGGAAGACCTCACGGTGCGCATCGCCGTCGTCAACGCGACTTCGGTTGTCGATGAGATGCGGTCGATTCAAAATGCTTATCCGATCCCGACGGTGGCGGTCGGTCGTTCGATGGTCGCGGCACTCTTGATGGCGTCGCATTTGAAAGAGGGTCAAGAGCTCTCTCTTTACTTTCAAGGTAATGGGCCATTAGGTCGCGTTTTCGCCGAAGCGAATTACGAAGGCCACGTACGGGGATACTGCAACAACTCGCATATTCAACTCCCGATCGAGGGCGATTTGAGTATCGGGGCCGCAATCGGAATCGGTCTTTTGACCGTGACTCACCATTTGCCGAATCAGCAGGAGCCTCACCGCGGGACCGTGATCATTCGCACGGGCGAAGTCGGTGACGACATCGCATTCTATCTCCACCAGTCCCACCAAATTCCTTCGGTTGTTTCGCTCGGCGTCCAGTTGAACGAGTACGGGTTGGTTCAAGCGGCGGGCGGTATTCTGATTGAGCTCATGCCGGGCCACTCCGAAGACATGATCACCCTCATCGAAGAAAACGTGAAAAAGGCGCCTTCGGTCTCTAAGCGTTTGATGGAGGGTGCATCGGTCGAGGACATCGTGCGCGATTTCATGGGCGAAACGCCTTTGATGGAACTCGAGCATCCATTTCCGATCAAATACCACTGCCGTTGTTCGATGGAGCGCGTGCTTCGCTCGGTCATGCTTCTGGGAATTGATGAGATCGACCGTGCGCTGGCCGATGAAAAGCCGCTCGACGTGGCCTGCGAATTCTGCGGTCGTCACTATGAAGTCGGCGCTGAAGAACTCACGAAGCTTCGCAACGACCTTTACAAAATCAGTTTGAACTGACTTTTTTTCACGAACCGTCAGCGTCGTGGTCAGGCGGGGAGTGTCGCTGATCTGTCAGCGACTTCGACACTTTTTCAGTGAAGTGCGCGACCTGGCTCGCGATTCGCGAGTTCCGACTCATGTTCGAACTGATGTGCCCGGCTTTTGCTCAAGCGTGTTGGCGTTCAAACACTTTTGAGGAGAGGTCGTGCATGAAGGCGTCGTTGTTGGCTGTAGCTCTTTTGGTTTCTGTCGGTGCAAAAGCGCAAACGGCGGTTCCGCCGTTGACTCCGGTTCAGCTCATTCCGGCTGCGGCTGTCGTGAAGGCGAACTCGGATGAAGAAGCTCTTCGTCAGCTTCGTCAGGCTGAGGCCGAATTCAAAGCGAAGCAATCAGCGCCAATCACGGTTGTGAAATCAGCGCCTGTGACGGCCGCGAAGCCTGCGGTTGTCGTGAAGCCGGCAGCGGTGGCGGCGAAGCCCGCCACTCTCCCGACGACATCGAACAACCAACAGTTGCCGTCGATCCGTCGCGCTCAAGTCACGGCGCCGATTCTCCGGGCTTCTCCGAAACGCGCGCCGATCGCGGCTCGCGCCGGTCTCGATTCGGCGATGATGATCAAATCTCACTGCGCAGCCTCAAAACATCCGCTTCGATGCATGAACGCTCAGCTTGATGCGGCTGAGCTCCGTGTTGATTCGGCTGAAGTGAAACTTTTGAATTGCCGCGAACTTCGCAAGTTCGATCTTTCAATGGATAAAAACATGATCGATACGGTTGTCACGGGTCGTATGTACCAGCTTCGCTTCAAAGAAACTCAGACGTTTAATGCGGCGCTCGCTTCAGCAGGACAGGTCTCGAAGCTTGAGACAAAGGAGATCGAACTTCGTGCGACGCTCGCTCACCTCGACGCGGTCAACGAACTGAGCGCGAAAGTCTGCAGCGCGAGCGAATTCGCAAAGCTCTACGCGTCTTCGAAGAACTAATCTCGCTGCTCTGATTTGATACGCAATTGGGAGCCCCTGTCGAAGAGTTCGACAGGGGCTTTTTACATGGCGGCTATTTAAACGGGGTTTGGGACCTGGTTCAGCCGTTGCTCTAGAAGGAGTCGTTGAAAGAAAAAACGCTC